>NZ_JAINEZ010000009.1:0-92615 GCF_019873065.1 Sphingobium sp. PNB | reverse complement strand
CCGGGCCATGAACGGCCCGCCAGGCACGGATACGACGCTCCATCGTGCGGCGAACCCCAAAATCGAGATCGGGATGGCGACGGCGCATCTCCTCGAAGATCGCCACCGCCCGCAAGCCAGGTGCCGCCTTCAGCATTGGTACGATCTCGCTCTCGAAGATCGATTCCAACGGATCAGGTCGCCGTCGGCCGCGGGGCGCTTTACGGTGTGAAGGAAGCACCGGATCGCTCGCGATCCGGTAGCCCGTCGCGGTGCTGAACCCGGCCTTCGCCGCAGCCACCGGGACCGGGTTGGTCTGTCGCAATTTCATGAAAAGCCTCATTTGATGATCGTTGACTTGGCAACCCGGCACTCACGGCATCTCCCTCCAATCTGGATATGCCAATGAATATTGGGTCGGCCCCGACGATCTACGGCTCCTCCATTAAAGGGCCATCGGTTGTTGGGGTCTCGGCTACGGGCTTCGGGCTACGCCCTCCGCCCTTCACCGACACCCCAACAACCGATTCTCATCTTGATTGTCGCTACGCTCGCATCCTGTCAGTCGCCGCGCAAAATATCGCCCGTCTGGCGTAACCGGATATTGGGGCTTGGCGTGCCTGCCTGGCATCAGGCCGGTTTGAGGCTGCGAAAGGTGATCGACCAGCGCGGTTCTTCTTGTTCGGTGATGCTATGCTCCCATGCATGCCGGGCTTCGCCCGCCAGATGGTAGATGGAGCGCGGCTCCAGCGACACCGTGCGGCGCTCGAACCCATCCGCCGTTCGGCGCCTGAAGCGCATCGGGGCGGCGCCCCCCAGCGAAATGCCGACGACATGCTCGAACACCGGCCGGTCCTTGTGCCAGCCAATGCCCGCGCCCGGATCGTATCGGATCAGCAGCGCCTGGACGAGCGCGTCTGGCGGCAACGCAGCAAAGCGGGCGGCACGATTGCGCAGCGGCAGCAGCCAATCTGGCAGGGGATCGGCCGGACCAAAGCTACCCCGCTCGAAATCATAGTTCCAGCCATAGCTGCGGGTGAGGCGCTTGCCGGTCCATTTCTGGAAACGGAATGGCGCCAGCGGTGTGGCATCGATCCGGGTGATGAGTTCTGCTTCTTCCGCATCGGAGAGAAAGCCCGGCTCATACCGCAGGCCCAGCAGAAGCGGAGGCGCGAAAAGGTCGATCTGGTGGGCAGACGCCATCACAGGAGCGCCAGCTGATTATCTGCAGAGGGCGGACGCTTGCCGCTCCGCCAGAGATCCTCGGTTTTTTCGACGCGGAAACGCTCGGCCGAAAAGGGCGGACGGAACTGGAAACCGATCACGTCCCGGATCTCGCCGTGGAGCCAGGCGTCATATTCATGAGGGTCGAGCAGCACCGGCATACGGTCATTGGTCGGACGCACGGCGTCATTCGCTTCCATCGTCATGCCGGCATAGACCGGACCTTGTTCGGGCATGTTCCGGCAAAAGCCCGCCCAGGCCATCAGGGGCTGGCGCTTTAAGGAAAACCAGGTGCGGGTCCGCTCACCCGGTACGCCGTCGGGATTGGCGAAATGCGTCAGCACGATGAGGCAGCGATAGCGCGCATCCTGCGCCATATGATCCCACATCGGATTGGTGAGATCGGCGACCAGCCCGATGCGGCCCGGTTCCTCGTCGCGTTCGCGCATCTCGCGGGTCAGGCGGCTAAACCCCCAGGTAACGCCGCGCATGATCCGCCGACCCTTACTCTCGAAAACCACAAGGCCAAGCGCGCCTTCGGTGGTTTCGAACGGGAGCTCGATTGGCGCGGGCATATCTGCGCCGAAATGCGCGGCGACCTCGCTCAGTCCTGCAGCCATGCAATGGAGCCTCGACATGGCAGGCCGATCAGTTTGGCTTCTGGCCGTCGTCGGCGACAGACATGAAGCGGTCGAGCAGAGCGTCGATCGGATGCATGCCGGTTTCTTCGAAGGTCGAGCGCAAATTCTGGGCTTGCTGTCCCAGCATCTTGCCATAGGCCTCCCCGCCTTTGCGTAGGCTTTGCCGCGTCGGGAACTCAGGCGCCTGCTCCATGATGCAGGCGAGGCCCATCAATATGCCCTCGACCGCAAGATCGGGATCGACCGTCTGCTCGCTGTCCCGAACCGCTGACCCCAGGACCAGCTCCAGTGTCTGCTGGGCGACACGAAGCCGCAGGGCCTCCTCGCGTGGCAAGGTGTCGAGACCTTCGATCGGGATGATACGCGGGGTCATGCTTGGGCCTCCTTACCAGGGAATTTCATCATCGGTGACAAGCGCGGGATCGTGGCTCGGATGATAACGCGGCGGCGTCGATTCGCGCTCCGATTCATCCGCATGTGCGAGGGGCGCTTTTTTTCCGGAGCCTCCTCCCCATGCTTCAGGCTCAATTTTTTTCGCTGCACAACCATGGGTTTTCCCGCTTTGTTTCGAGAGCGTACCGCCGATCCTGAACGAGCAACGACTCCAGTGCGTTGACTCATACTGTAATTGGAACAAAATAGGAACAATCCAACCGCGAGCCACAAGGAGGCCCTTCGATGATGGAAAGAGGGGCGCGCCCCCGCGTTGCTGCCCTGCGCGCCCAGATTGCCGAGATCGAAGGCACAGAGCGTAGGCGCAAAGAGGTTCTGCCATTTGGCTTGGAAATGGTCGATGCCAAACTGCCCGGCGGTGGTCTGGCGCTAGGAGCGCTGCATGAAGTGGCTGGCGGCGCGCAGGGCGTGACCGATGGGGCGGCCGCCGCCCTGTTCACTGCCGGTATTCTTGCGCGGGTGAGCGGTAGCATCCTCTGGTGCATGACCGAGCCCGACCTGTTCGCGCCAGCGATTGCGCAGGCTGGACTTGATCCCGATCGCGTCATCTATGTGGAAGCTCGCGATGAAACAGCGGTTCTCGCCTGTTTCGAGGAAGGACTGCGCCATGGTGGATTGGGCGGTGTGGTGGCGGAACTCGCGCGCCTGTCGATGACCTCCTCGCGGCGTCTCCAACTGGCAGCCGAGAGCAGCGGCACCATTGGAATAGCGATCCGGCGCTGGCGGCGCCTGGCCGAGGCGTCGGACTTTGGCCAGCCGACGGCGGCCGCGACGCGATGGCGGGTGACAGCTGTTCCATCCGACCCACTGCCGGTGCCGGGTGTCGGCCGCCATCGCTGGTTCGTTGAGCTCATACGGTGCCGGGCAGGAGAGAGCGCCGATTTTCTGGTGGAAGCCTGCGATGCGACAGGTCGTCTCGCTCTTCCTGCCGACCTGGCCGACGGATCGGCTGCGTCGCAGGCTTGGGCAGAGCGCGCCGCCTCCTGACGCGCCGCTGATCCTTGCTGGCATCGACGGGCAACGCCGGGTGGTCACCGCGGCGAATGCCGCCGCGCGCATGATCGGTCTGCACACAGGCATGGCGGTCAGCCAAGCGCAGGCACTGGTGCCTGATCTCCTCATCCTGGATGCCGAGCCGCAGTCGGACCGGGACGGGCTGGAGCGGCTCGCCGTTTGGTCGCTGCGCCGCTACGCACCGATTATCGCGGTCGATCCGCCCGATGGGCTGATGCTCGATATCACCGGCGCTGCCCATGTCCATGGCGGCATCATGGGCCTGCTCAAGGACATCGTGCAGCGGCTGGCCGAGGTGGAGACGGTCGGGCGCGCGGTGTGTGCGCCGGCCTATGGCGCGGCGCATGCGCTGGCCCGCTATGGCCCGGAACCGCTGCGCGTTATCGATCCGCTCGACCTCGAGGAGGCGATTGCCGATCTGCCGCTGGTCGCGCTGCGCCTGGACCAGGCCATCGTCAGATCATTGAGCCAATTGGGCCTGGAGACGATCGCCGATCTGGAAGCCATGCCGCGCGCCTCGCTCGCGCTGCGCTTTGGATCGATGCCGGGGCTGCGGCTCGACCAGGCCTATGGCCGTGTCGCCGAGCCGTTCGAGCCAGTTGCAGCACCGCAAACCATCGAGGTAGAACGCCGCTTTGCTGAGCCGATCGGCGCGCCTGAAACCCTTGCCCGCTATACCCACAAGCTGGTCGATGGCCTGTGCCAGCAGTTGGAGGAAGCGGGCGTTGGCGCGCGCAGGCTGGATTTGCGCTTCCACCGGGTCGACAACCGGGTCGAAGCCATCCGGGCAGGACTCGCCAAGCCCAGCCGTGACAGGAAGCAGATGGGACGGCTGCTCTGCGACAGGATCGAAACGGTTGATCCTGGCTTTGGGGTCGAGAAGATGGTGCTTTCCGCCCCCCAGGTCGAGCCATTGGGGCTTCGCACCATCTCGCATCTGGGCGAAACGCCGATGCCCGATGTCGCCATGCTCGTCGATATATTGGGGAACAGGGTAGGGGAGGAGCGGCTCTACCGGGTGGCCGCGCGCGAGAGCGATATTCCCGAACGCTCAGTCACCCGCATTCCGCCCATGGCCGATCCGACTTTGCTGCGCTGGCCTGAACGCTGGCCGCGCCCGGCCCGGCTGTTCAAGCGGCCCGAGCCGATCGACACCATGGCGCTGCTGCCCGATCATCCCCCGGTTCATTTCGTGTGGCGGGGCATGCGCCGCAAGGTGAAGCGGGCCGATGGACCGGAGCGCATCTATGGCGAATGGCATGTGAGTGATGAGGAATGGCTGAGCGTCCGCGACTATTTCCTCGTCGAGGACGAGACGGGCGCGCGCTACTGGGTCTTCCGTCAGGGTGATGGCATGGACAGCGCCACCGGCGGGCAGGGCTGGTTCCTGCATGGGCTGTTCGCCTGATTGCAACGAGCGGTAGCGTGATCGGACGCCCAGGCCCGCAATGATCGCACCCCGCGCAACCAGTAACCGGACAGGCAGCTCTTATTCGCCGCAAGCTTTGCTTTATTGCGCCACCGTCACTCTACCGTCATAGGCTCGGCCGATGGATGAAAAAATGAACGCTTTGATTTTACGAGTGATCGCGCGCGCGCCGCAATGGCTGCGCCATGATCTGGAATCCAAGGATGCCGCCGCGCGCGGCCGCGCCGAAGAAACATTGGCAGCGATGATCAGCGACGCACTTGCCAACGGAACTGCCGCAGCGGAAAAGGATTGAGGGCAGACAGTCATTTTTGCCTTGAGAGGATGCAAGCCGTGGAGATTGCCATGTCTGCGCTTCCTCTTGTCCTTATCCTAATGTTGACGGGGTCCCTCACGGCCACGGCCACGGCCGCTGAGCATCACGCGTCATTCCATGTCGCCTGCGCGCAGGGACGCAGTCTTGGCCTGCGGATCGAAGGACGGCAGGCGCGGGTGCAATTGGCCGACGGCGAACTGGTTCTCGCCCGCAAACCTTCATCGCTGGGCCGACATTTTCGCAGCGGCGACGCCACGCTGAACCTCGACGATGGCTTTGTCGCTTTTGCTCGACGAGGCGACTGGGATTGGCAGGACTGCCATATTGATCCGTCATTCGTTTCAGAACGGTGATCAATCCATCTTGAATTGCTACGCAAAAGGCATAGCTTGGAATGTGTCGCTCCTCCCTTGGGGCGACACCTCCCTGAACCTCGGCCCCGCCGTGCAGCTTTGCTCCGGCGGGGATCCTTTATGCGACGGCGCGCTGGTCTTCAGGCGGCTGTTGGCAGCAGGGGCAAAGCGATTGGTATGGGGACAGGAGCGCGGCGTGCCTGGATCTTTTCCAGATCAGCAAAGATGCTGATGACCGCCTGATCGCCATCTTCAAAGTCACGCCACTTGGTGGTGAGCACGCCGCCATCGATCAGCGCCTCCAACGTGGCGCGGGCGCGGGATACCCGGCTTTTGACCGTTCCGACGGCTGTGCCCATGATTTCGGCGGCTTCCTCATAGGAAAGCCCGCCCGCGCCTACCAGGATCAGTGCCTCACGCTGCGGATCGGGCAGTTCGGCCAGAGCGCGCATCATGTCGCGCAGTTCCACGCTCATATCCTGCCCGGCGGGCGCCGCGAGCTTGCGGTCGGCGACTACATCGTCCCAATCGCCCACGAAACGCTTGCGCCGCATCTGGCTGAAATAATGATTGCGCAGGATGGTGAAGGTCCAGGCCTTGAAGCTGGTTCCCGCAACGAAGCGCGCGCGCGCCGCCCAAGCCTTCATCATGGTCTCCTGAACGAGATCGTCGGCAGCGTCAGCGTCATGGCACAGGCCGCGGCCAAAGGCGCGCAGATGCGGGATGGTTTCGGCGAGTTTATCCTTGAAATCCTTGTCCGAGAGCGTGGGCTTGATGTCTTCCTGCTGATTGTCGCTCACGCTGCTCTCCAATCCCAATATCTCAATGAAATAGAACATTTCGCTTGAGCATCTGTTCCGGTTTCGAAAGCGGCCGAAACGACAAGACCCCGCCAGCGGGAGGCTGGCGGGGCCGAAGTTTCACCGGATCAATCAAGCGGGGGGCAATAGTTCGACCCGATAAAAGCAGAACGCCCTCTCAGGCCGTCGGTTCCAATCGGGGCCTCTGTAGAAGGGGCAACACGCCCCCGCCGATCGCGGCGGGCAGACCGAGCTTGGCAAGGGAGTTGACCGTGCAGGATGCGCCATGGCCGGAGACCGCCCCTTTTTGCCGCTGTCGCCATCACCGTGGGCGATTGGCCCGCCGATGGGGCTGCGGACATGCTTCATTAAAGAGCGTGCACGGGAATGATGGAGATGCTGGCTGTAAGCCATGAATGAAAATCGGTATAACGCGGGTCTTACCGAATGGACGTGGTTCAGCTGTCAGCTCTCCACTGATCCAGCTTAGCATCGTATTTCCTGCGGGCAGCAACGATGGCGGTTTCGAGCTTTGCCTGTTCCTTCTTTCCCGCAGTCCGCAAGCGCGTGATTTCCTCTTTCAGCCCGGCGCGCTGATCTTCCAGTTCCGCGACTTTCGCATCGAGCGCCTGTTGCTGCGCCTCCAACTTCTGCTCGGCCGTATCGAGGGCCGCTCGGCTTGGACGAGGGCGGGGTTTCTTCGCGCGACGCGGTGGCGCGGCTGTAGTGTCCGGCTTCTTGCTGTCGGGTTTTGCTGGTGGTTTCGATTTCGCGAGCGCTGCAAAATGCTGCTCGGTGCTGCCGCGCGGCACCTTGATCACCGTTCCGGGCTGCGCAAGCGGTGCCTTCATGAGCTTAGCATCGGTCACCTGCTCCGCGACACCGCGTGCGAAAAGATTGCTGTCGGCGCCCCAGGCTTCGAGCGCCTTCTTCTGGCTGGGCGCGGCAATATAGGCGTCGTGGAAACCGATCGGGGTCCGGAACACCTTGAGTTTGGCCGCCATTAGTACGTTTCCTCGCTTGCTGTCGATGACTGGGGCGCTGGCATCTGAACGCGTTGCGACGATTATAGGCTGCATCAGCGATTGACTCATGGCGTTATGGAACAAATAGCGAACAATATGCGCTATGATGTGAGAATCGGCAGGTGCCGCCATGCGATATGCTGAACTCCAATGCGCCTCGCATTTCTCCTTCCTGCGCGGTGCGTCGAGCTGTGAGGAGCTGTTCACCCAGGCGGAAGCCTGTGGCCTCGATGCCCTTGCCATTACCGATCGCAACAGCCTGGCCGGGATCGTGCGGGCCCATGAGGCGGCGAAGGTCACCGGCGTCCGGCTGATCGTCGGCTGTCGGATCGACCTTGCCGACGGTCAGTCGCTACTGGTCTATCCCATCGACCGATCTGGCTATGGCCACCTCTGCCGACTGCTCAGCCGCGGCAAGAAACGGGGCGGGAAGGGCAAATGCATCCTCGGCTGGGACGATGTCGCGGATTTTGCCGAAGGGCTGCTCGCCATATTGTTGCCCGGCGAGGTGGAGGAAGCCGAGGCCGTGATCGGGCGCTTCGCCAAACTCTTTGCCGGACGGGGCTATCTGGCGCTGACCCTGCGCCGGCGGCCGGGCGATCAGTTGCGACTCCATAATCTCTCCAATCTCGCTGCACGGCATGCGGTGCCGACAGTGATCACCGGCGATGTCCTCTATCACCATCCGCATCGCCGTGTGTTGCAGGAGGTCATGACCTGCACCCGTCATCGCTGCACCATTGATGAGCTTGGCGCCCGGCGTGAGCTTTATGCCGACCGCTATCTGATGCCGGCTGCAGAAATGCACCGCCTCTACGGTCGCTATCCCCAGGCGCTGGCCCGGACGCTGGAGATTGCCGAGCGCTGCCGCTTCTCACTCGACGAGCTCAAATATCAATATCCGCAGGAAGTGAGCATCGCGGGCCAGACGCCGCAGGCGGCGCTGGAGCAGATGAGCTGGGAGGCGGCAAAGGCCCGTTATCCGGAGGGCGTGCCCGACAAGGTCGCGCGCCTGCTGCGCCACGAGCTGGGGCTGATCGCCGAGCTTGGTTATGCGCCCTATTTCCTGACGGTGAACTCCATCGTCCGTTTCGCGCGTAGCCGGGACATTCTCTGCCAGGGGCGGGGCTCGGCCGCCAACAGTGCGGTCTGCTATGTGCTGGGTATCACCTCGATCGACCCCGAACGCTCCGACCTGTTGTTTGAGAGGTTCATCAGCCAGGAGCGCAAAGAGCCGCCCGATATCGACGTCGACTTCGAGCATGAGCGGCGCGAGATCGTCATGCAATGGGTGTTCGACACCTATGGCCGTGACCATAGCGCGCTCTGTTCGACCGTCATCCGCTACCGCGCCAAGGGCGCGATCAAGGATGTCGGCAAGGCGCTGGGCCTTTCCGAAGATCTGATCAAGGCGCTGTCGAGCCAGGTCTGGGGCTGGAGCGAGGAGGGGGTTCAGGAGCGCCATGCCGAGGAATTGAACCTCAACCTCTCCGACCGGCGATTGCGGCTGGCGCTGGACCTCGCGCGCGAGTTGATCGGCACGCCCCGCCATCTCTCTCAGCATCCCGGCGGCTTTGTCCTTACCCATGACCGGCTCGACGAATTGGTGCCGATCGAGCCCGCCGCTATGGCGGACCGGCAGGTCATCGAATGGGACAAAGACGACATAGATGCCTTGAAATTCATGAAGGTCGATTGCCTGGCGCTGGGCATGCTGACGGCCATGAAGCGCGGGTTCGATTTTCTGGAGCAGCATAAGGGCATCCGCATGGACCTGGCCTCCATTCCACCCGAAGATCCGCGTACCTATGCCATGATCCGCGCCGCCGACACGCTGGGCGCGTTCCAGATCGAGAGCCGGGCGCAGATGGCGATGCTCCCCCATATCAAGCCGCGCACCTTCTATGATCTGGTGATCGAGGTGGCGATCGTGCGGCCCGGCCCCATCCAGGGCGATATGGTCCATCCCTATCTGCGCCGGCGGGCGGGGAAGGAGAAGGTCGAATATCCCAAGCCCGAACTGGAAAAGGTGCTGGGCAAGACGTTGGGCGTCCCGCTGTTTCAGGAACAGGCGATGCGGGTAGCAATCGAATGCGCAGGCTTCACAGCGTCCGAGGCCGATCAGCTGCGGCGCGCCATGGCGACGTTCAAGTTCACCGGCGGTGTGTCGAAGTTCAAGGAAAAGCTGGTCAGCGGCATGGTCGAGCGCGGTTACACCGCCGAGTTTGCCGAGAAGACCTTCGGTCAGCTGGAGGGTTTTGGCAGCTATGGCTTCCCGGAAAGCCATGCGGCCTCCTTTGCGCTGATCGCCTATGCGTCCTGCTGGCTCAAATGCTGGCATCCCGAGGTGTTCTGCGCGAGCCTGCTCAATTCGCAGCCCATGGGTTTCTATGCGCCGGCCCAGATTGTGGCCGATGCCCGCGCCCATCGGGTCGAGGTGCGCCCGGTCTGCGTCAATGCATCACGCTGGGATTGTACGCTGGAGCCGACCACTGGCGACCGGTTCGCTGTGCGGCTGGGCATGCGGATGGTGCGGGGGCTTAAGGAAACAGACGCCGCCCGAATCATCGCGGCGCGGGCGGATGAGCCATTCATGAGCGTAGAGGAGCTATGGCGCCGGGCAGGCGTGGGATCGGGCGCCCTCAATCGACTCGCTGAAGCCGATGCCTTTCGGGGCGCCATGCGCATTGCCCGGCGGGAAGCGCTCTGGGCGATCAAGGCGCTGCGTGACGAGCAACTGCCGCTGTTTGCTGCCGCTGACACGCGGGAAAACGGGTTCGTACAGGAGATTGTCGAGCAGGCCGTTGCCCTGCGGCCGATGAGCGAAGGGAGAGAGGTGGTCGAGGATTATGGCCATGTTGGCGTTACGTTGCGCCAGCATCCGGTGTCGTTCCTGCGAGAGGAATTACAGCGGCAGAAGATGGTACCGTGCAGCACGCTCGATACGACCAAGGAGGGCCGCTACATCTGGCTGGCCGGGCTGGTGCTGGTGCGCCAGCGACCGGGGTCGGCCAAGGGGGTCATGTTCATTACCATTGAGGATGAGAGCGGGATCGCCAATCTCATTATCTGGCCGCGCATGTTTGAACAGAACCGGCGGATCGTCATGGGTGCGCGTATGCTCGGGCTGTACGGGCAGGTGCAGCGGGAGGGCGAGGTTGTGCATGTTATCGCGAAGAAGCTGGTCGACCTATCGCCATTGCTGGGATCTTTGGGGCAAAGAGGGGAGGCGTTTCCTCTTCCCTACGGCCGCGGCGATGGGGCGCGGAGCGGCGGAGGACCTGATCCCAGGGATAGTTCAGCAAGGCAGCCAGCCGCGCGTGATATTCTCGTGCGCGACTTGCATATCGATCATGTGCGAGAGCGACCGCTGGTGAAAAGTCGGAATTTTCAGTAACCGCCAAAGTTGCACCGGCCTTGCGATATCCTCACGGGCGGACTATATTTGGTTCGAATTTAGTCCACGAAGGTCATGCCATGCGATATTCGAGCCAGGTGAAGCCGATCAGCTATCTAAAGGCCAATGCTGCTGAGGTGCTGCTTGACCTCGCAGAACGGCGTCAGCCACTGGTGATTACGCAGAATGGCGAAGCCAAAGCCGTCATCCAGGATGTCGCGTCCTTTGAGGAAACGCAGGAGGCGTTGGCGCTTCTCAAGCTGCTCGCGATCGGTAACCAGGATATCGAAGCAGGGCGGACAAAGGCTGCGCGATCGGTGATTGCCCGGCTTAAGAAGAAGGCAGCGCCCAATTGACGAAGGCTGGGAGGTTTGAGGTTGAACTCACCCGGGGTGCGGAAGACGATCTCGAAGCCATTTTCGATTATCTCTCCGAGCACCGATCGCGTGCTGACGCCGACGCGCTCCTTGATGCATTTGCGGGGAAGATCGAAGCGCTGAAACAGTTTCCGATGCGCGGCAGCGTACCGAAGGAATTGGAGGGGTTCGGGATCAAGGAGTTTAGACAGCTTCTCCTTCATCCATATCGGCTGATCTACCGAGTGGCTGGGAACCGTGTATTTATTCTCCTCATTGCAGATGGTCGGCGGGATATGCAGGCCCTGTTGGAACGCCGACTGTTGGGACGATAGGTCCATGAAATGCGTAACCTGGAGGTCTGATTTCAGGTCAACATGGGGACCTTCGCGACGGTCGGCTTCAAAACGCGGCGCCCTCGATTGCAGACGTCAGGCGAGAGCGAACGCGCCGTCCGTTCAAGCCGACAAAGTAGTCCTTGGCGGCGTGGACTTGCCTTACCGAAACCGGTCATCCATCCATCGTTGTTTTGTGGGGTTGGATCGCAGCTTTCGGGGGAAAGCCGCGCGGAAAGACGGCGAACGCCAGATGAACCAGCATAACCTGATGGTTTCGGTGCTCACCGCCGCGGGCGGTGAGCCGATCGAGAGTCACACGAGACCCGGCTATACGGGCAAGATCGCAGATATCCTGTTCCCGGCGGACGATGTGATCGTCGAGGTTAAGTCGCTCACCACAGATCGGGCCGCATCGGACGAGACGTCGGAGGCGGTTGGCGAGATGTTTTTGCGCAATACGCATATGGGAGCACCGGTAATATCCGGCACTGTGACGGTGAGGTTGCACGATCTGCCGCCCGCGATCGCCATGAACACGCTGCGGATCGCTGGCAAAAGGGTCTTGGCGGAGGCGAAGGCCGCGAACGCGCAGCTCAAAGCGACGAAGGCTGCGCTGGGTCGGCCAGAGGCGATGGGGCTGCTGGCACTGATCACCCCGCCTTTTCGGCTGGATCGGCATTCGATCGTGGCCCTGGTGGGAGACGCGATGCGTGACAATCGGTGCCGCTCCATCGATCAACTCTTCCTGGTCGAAACCCCTCTCGCGGCGCCGGAGCCTTATCGGCGGTGGGGAAACAGCTTCATGTCTTTGCATTCGCGACCCGATGGCGATCGCATCCTACCGCAGCATCTCGCCGAAGCGATCGGACGCGCCTGGGGCGAGATCACCGGACAACCGGCGGGCCCGGGGAATGAAGAGGACTATCACCGCTTCGGAGCGACGTCCTGAACCGCCGACAGAGCTGACATTCAGGGCATTCGACGCGCGCCCTGAAAGCGGTCCCCTTCATAAATCTAGCTCTTAAAACACCATGCCTCCGGTAAATACGGTTCCATCCGAGGTGTTGGCGATCCTGTCTATGGCGTGCGGGGTCAGCAGTCCCAAGCAACTGTTCAGGGTTGTGACCGATGCGGAAGGGGCCCGTGCGCCCTACAGGCTCCAGACCCTCAGGGGGGGGGCTCCCTTCCACAGCCTACTTCATATCATCATATCATCAGACAGGGGGAACGATCACCGCCCGCTGGAGCGCAGTCGCCCAGCCTGCCACGCGAGAGTTCCGGTCGACGCTAACGGCTTTTCCACACTTATTTTCCGTGCTTTAACGCAGAATCCGCTGCTTGGCGGTTCCTTCAGCACGATGTCGTCCGGTTGCCGCGACATAAAAGAGAGTTCGAAGATGCTTGAGCGACTGTCGGATCTGGACGAGCTAATCCTGCGGTGCCGGACGGATGAGGCCCGGGAACATATCGCGGAAGCGGTCGCGTCCTATCGGGGCGGCGCCTATCGCGCGACGATCGTCATGAGCTGGATCGCCGTGGTCTTCGATCTGATGGACAAGGTCCGAGACCTTAGTATTGGCGGGGAGGCGGCGGCGAGTAGGATTCTCGAAACTTTCGAGATCTACCAGCAGCAGATTCATTCGGGCGCGCAGCAGGCGACGAAGCAGGCGCTAGAATTCGAACGGGAGATTCTGCAAAAGGTTTTCAACGACCTTTCCTTGATCGACGCGCAGCAACTGACAGATCTCGAGCGTCTGCGTGAGGACCGCCACCGCTGCGCCCATCCATCGTTCAACCGCGTCGGTGAAGCCTTCCGCCCTCCCGCTGAACTGGCGCGGCTGCACCTGCGTAATGCGATCGCGCACGTACTCAGCCAACCGCCCGTTCAGGGAAAGGCGGCGCTTGAGGCCCTCAAGACCCTCGTCTCGTCAGCCTATTTCCCGACCGATCTCGCCAAGGCAAAGACCCAGCTGGCCAGCAGCGCTCTGGGCCACCCGACGCCCACGCTGGTCAAGAATTTCATCGACGCCCTGATCTTCGGCTATATCGAACTCGACGATGGCTTCCACCAACTGCCGCAGGCGCTCACCGCCTTGACCATCGTGGCCGACACGCACAGGGGTATTGCGGAACCCAGAATTGGCCAGCAGTTCCGAAAGATCTTTCACAAGGCCAATGACGAGGAACTGCCGACCGCTGTGGCGTTCGTTGCCGCGTGGCCGGCAGCATGGGATCTGCTCGATGCAGCGAATCGCGACCGCGTGACTCATTTCATCGAAGGCGCCGACTACAATGAAATCGAGCCTAGTTTTCCGTTTCTTGTGCATATCCCAGACCTGGTGCCGCAGCTCAAGGAGCGTCTGCTGGATTTCAACACCAACCAGCTGGCCGCTTTGCTGGCCGAGGAAGGCCTGCGCCCCATCGTTGTCGATGCGATTATCGCGCGTTATCTCAAATCCAACACTTACAACCACGCCAGGATCAGGCGGACAAGGCTGCTCCTGCCAGTGCTCGATCATCTGACGCCCGACCATATCGGCTACCTCGTCACCAAGGCCGCCGAGAACGACCAAGTCTATGATGAGACCGGCTTTCCACGGCTGCTCAACCGCATCGCGAAACTGAACATAATTCCCTTTGCCGCTTACAAGGTGCTCGTTGAGGGAAGCGGCTTCACGGACGTACTCGACGAGGAAGAGGAGAGCGACGAAACCTAGGTCAGACGACCGGATCTAGGCGGCCAGAGTACGACGTGTATCGCCGACACAGCGGACGTTGAGCCTAAAGATGAACGTCCTCGAAAGATGGCGGCGTACGTACACTAGAAGCCGATGCCCTAATCTCCTGATGAGATCGATGAGAATTGCCTATGTGGGCTCTTTGGCTGCCTTGCGCAATGCGGCGAGCGTATCTTCTGTCGCCATCATATCGTCGACCCGAAGACGGCGGGCTCGCTCGCTGAAGGCCGCTTCGGCGCAAGCGACCCGCGCTTAGTTGGCCCGAACCTTGAGATCGGCGATCGCATCCAGCATGCGGGAGATAACCTGCGCGCCCTCGGGCGTGTCGTCCCATATCTTGCGCATGCTCGACATCGCCTGCGCCCATTCCGGCGCCATGCTCGACTGTTGTGGCTCCAAGCGCGGAACCCGGATTTCCAGCGCCTTGCAGACTTGCACGACGTTGTGGCTGAATGTCTTGAAATGCCCCTCGCAGATCCGGCTGACCTGACTCGGATGGACGAGCGAAATTCTCCCTAATTCCGCGTAGCTTAGTCCTTTCTCTGCGCGCGCAGCAACGATTTTCGCCTTCAGGTCATCAAGCTGCTTGATTGTCGGCTTCATGCAAATTAGCATGCATATAACAAATTAAATTTGCAAGGAGGTTTCGAGTGGACGAAATTCGGTTCTACCGGGCCAGCGAGAAGCCCTATGGCGCCTTCAGCAACCTATATCGTCGCGAGGTGGAATTCGAGGGCGAGGCGTTCGCCACCAGCGAGCATGCGTACCAGGCGGGCAAGGCGCGCAAGCCTGAGGTCCGTAAGTGGCTGCTGGCGGCGCCGTCGCCAGCGCTGCTAGCAATGGCGGCGCACGGCCTATATTATTGGGATGTGGCCCCTGGCTGGTCTACCTCGAAGTTTGACCGCATGCGGGCTGTGCTCAGGGCGAAGTTCACCCAGCACGCGGATCTTCGCGACCTGCTGCTATCGACGGGCGACGCCCGCCTTGTCGAATCGGCTACGGTGGACAATGACGTCAACCGGCTCTGGGGCGAAGTAAACGGCGCGGGCAAGAACATGCTCGGCGTGCTGCTGATGGAGATACGGGACGAACTCCGTCAGGAGGACGAATGTTGCCTCGTCGCCGCTGAATAGGCCTTTGACGGCACGCGCAGGACTTCGCGGGCATAGTTGGGGCCGCAATGCTTGAAGAGGCCGCGTGCGCCGACAAAGGCGCAGTTTTCGGCGGCTAGTCGTTGACCAGCGACTATACCCTCGATCAGCACTGTAGTGCTGAGGTCGTTCGCTTGGAGGCCGGACGAGAGCATCCAGTCGATGACGCCAACGCTCACCATGTCGCCCGAACCGCAGGTATCGAGTACCGCTGGCGCACTTATCGCCGAACACCACACGGCCTGGTCGTCATGGCGGATTTCAAGACCTGCTGCACCGTGCGTGACGATCCGCACACAGTCATGATGCAGGTCCGCCAGGCGCTCGCCAAGCCTGTCGACAGAATATTTGAGGATGGAGACGAGGCCTAGCGCCTCATCGAACAGGTCGTCTTGCTCGACGTCCGAGGGCTCGAAGAAGATGATTGCACCTGAGCGCCGGGCAGCCTTCATGGCTTCCAGGATGCTCTCCGACAGCCGGTCGGCGTAGAAGACGCTGCACTGGGTGAGGATGTGGAGCGCGGAGGCCACCTCGCTCTGTCCGATCGGAACGTAGCGCGGAAGATCCTCGCTCGTCTCGGGGCAGACGAAGGTGAAATCGTGATGGCCCGACGCCGTGTCCAACTCCTGGGCGATGATCGGCGAGCGCGTGCCCGATTGGCGATGGATGTGATCTACGACCGCGCCGGCCTCGACGAACTCCGCGAGCAGTTGCCCGCCCTCATCGTCGTCGCCGAGCATCAGCAGCGGAACGACATTCCGATGCAACATCGCGAGCGACAGGAGTACATTCCCGCATGAGCCTCCCAGCGCTTCGTCGGTCAGGTCGCCATCGGCGTAGATCCTGTCTAGGACGGTCAGTCCTGTGCCAGCTACGTCGAAGCGGTACTGAAGAGAAGTCGCGGTAGTCATGTTCTTGCTATGTACTCCTTGGGTCATCGACTGTCTAGCGACAGCGAAGCTGTGTCGAGGCGAATCTCGCCAGACGTACATTGTACCAGAGCGGCCAACAGTTTGAGAAGGGCCTCCGGTCCCGTTATAGTGCCGCCGAACAGCGACCAGCAACCGTTTGGCGCGCCGCAGACTTCGCCGACGCTAACGCCGTGCGGATGCGAGAGCAGCGCGTGGTCGTTGCCCGAAGCGGCGCCACTATCCCCGAAGCACAGGATTGCTGTCCCTGGGCGTGCCACGTCGCGGACCGCCTCGACGACAGCCGCTTTGCTCGATGACGAGGGAACGATGTCGAAGCTGTGTCCGGACGCCGATATCCTTACCTCGCCGGTCGCGATTAGGGGGCACGCAGCAAGATCGAGCGCGAATCGGTACGGGTGTTTCAGGCGGTGCATGTCCACACTGATCTGCACTGGCCCTGCCTTGAATTTTTTCTCAAGGAAGAGGTCGTTCCGTTTCTCCAGCCACGAGGCGGTGGCGGCGATAGCTGCGCTCTGCGCGGGCGGATCCAGCTCGATCTGGACGTCAGCGGTGCTGATATATCCGCCGTTATAGTAGCCGATGACCATTAAGGAGAGGAGGTCTGCGGGAAGTACCTTGCGAAGATCGTCTCCGACAGAGCCGCCTCTCCCGGTTGCGATCCCCAGTTTCAAGCCCGCCCGGTGCAGCCGGACCAGCTCGTCGACAATTCTCTGATCGGGCAAATCATATCGCCCGTCGGTCGTCACTATGGTCCCGTCATAGTCAAAGACCGCACCGCCAATGTCCGCTTCTTCGAGTGTTCGCAACCGCTCGCTGCCAATTGACGCAAGGCTGGGCTGTTCGGGATACGACGCATCGGCCTTCGCCATTGCCGCGCGTTTGTGACGTAGCCGAGGCGGAAGGTTATGGGCCAGCTTTTCGAGGGATCGGTCGTCGTAGATCGCACGGCCAAATTCGCCGATACCGGGTTTGCCGGGATCGATGCCCAGGGTTTCGCCGATGGCCTCGACCAACGAGAGCCCGTCGATCAGGGCGAGCAGGTTCTCGAGCCTACCGCAACGGCCGTGGTCGACCGCCGTGCGCCGCAAACCATCTGGAAGCACATCGTCGATCGCCGCCCAAGACGCGCGGGACGTACTCCCTGTGAGCGCAAGTACGACCGTGTCGTTGGCCCGATGGTGAAGCCACGCATGCCGTCCGTGGGCGAGATTGCGAAAGTCGGTCGTTTGCACGGGGCAGAGCGTAGCTTCCCAAAGGGACGTGTCGAGCAGCGATGCGACGGGCCGCAACAGCGGATCGGCGGCGATGATCAGGGTGTCGCTGGTCCGAAAGCCCGCCCATTGGTCCACAAGATGGCTGCGTTCACTAATGTCGCGAGCCCCGGTCAGTCGGCCCGCGATCTGTTCGAGGGGCGCAGGGCTTGATGCGGGTTCGCGAGACGCCATCGCACTGGCGAGCAGAAGGCCGACGGTCATCGCAAGAAGCGAGTGCGTCGCGAGATATCCATCCTTGAGGTCTGCGACTGGAACAACATGCACCGCACCGCCGACTTGCCTCACGATCGCCGCGGCGGCGCCATCAGGGTTGCGCGTAACGAGGTTGAGATCAACGCAGGCGCGGTCGATGACCGCCTGCGCCGCCGCGGTCACATCGGGGTTGTCTCCGCCAGCGCTGAAGAGCCACACTTGGGTGGACTTGAGAGAATGATGATCGGTAACCGCGTGCATAGGCGTGGCGACCGACGTCGGCCCCAGTCCGAGCGAGTCTCGGCATCGTACGAAATATTCGGCTGCGACGACCGAACCGCCGGATCCGATCGCCAAGGCGTGACCACAGTTTCCCCGCATGAGCGATGTCGCGATCGGGGCGGGATCGAAATCGGCAAAAAGGTCGAGAGTGGCGGGCAGCGCATCGAGCTTGGAACTGAACCTGGGCGTGCTCATTCTTCGCTATAGCCCGCGTACAAGGGCCCCGACAGGACGAGGTGCACCATCATGTCCGGAGGATCGCTTGGTGACGGCTTCGCCGCGCTGAAGTCGTAGCTTTCCGTCTCGACATATTGCACCGACATGCCGTGTTCGATGGCGGCCATCATCGCCCCTGCCGCCAGCACCTTGCTGCCCAAGGGCGAGAGTACCATACGGGGGTCATAGGTCCCTTCCATTGTCCGGTCGATCCGTTGCTTCAGGGTGGACAGGGTTCGGTAGCAGTCGAGAGGGTTCTTCTCGGACGCGTAGACGATGTCGCGGGGGTCTATCTCCCATTCATCGACGAGCTCGGTCTGGAACTCGGTGAGGAGATCGTCGGCGCGGCGCGGATTCCGAGCGGGAAAGGGCAGCACCGGACATATCTTGTACCAGTTCCCGCTCGATGCACCGATCTGCGTCAGGGTGGAGGCTCTGCCCCGCGCGAGCTGCGGTATCCAGACCGGGGCAACTTCGAGCGCGCTCATCCCGACGTCGGGTGCGAAGCCCTTGACCGGACTAATGCGGCTCGACGGGACGCTGGATATTTGGTCGTCCAGTTCCGGGTTCGACACGATCATCAGGTGGAAGGCGCGATTGCCGTCCTCCTCGCATTCCTCGAGGAGGAGCTTGGCTGCCGGAAAGCCAATTCCGATGGAAAGCGCGCTAAGATCCAGAATTACGTCCGTGACGTCGGCCGGGATCGGGTTGGCAAGAATCTCCGAGACCAGTCGGGCACCCCCAACAGGAGCACCGTCGTCTGCGAATACCGGCAGCACGAAAACCTTGGAGGCCGGAACAATGGCCTTTAACGCCGTCTCGTTCGCATCCGCGCGTTTTACGAGCTCGTCGGTCGCGCCTGGACGTTCCTCACGAATGTAGTAGGCGGATAACCGCTCGTCGAGCGTGTCCGCTAGCAACTGGGACACGCGCTGCGAACGCGGATCGAACCCGGCGGCTGCAACCAGCAAGACGCGGCGTGATGGATCGGCGAAATAATCCCGGATGAACGAAGCGACGTCGTCGTCGAAGTTCGTGATGCAGTTTGACCAATGTTCACGCATCGGCCAGCCCCGCTGCGTCGCGTAGATATCCCACTCGCCTTTCGAGGAATCCGCCTCGATTATAGGTCAGGCCGTGGACGAGGCTCACCGTGCCGGTCAGCTCGATCAGCGTCCAAAGCTTGCCGCCCTGACCGTAATCACGTTCGATCGTTATCGCTCCGTTCGCGATGGCGTGCTTCAGCACCGCGCCCAACTCATCATCCAGCGACAGGGCCTGCATTTCGTCTTCCAGGATACCGATCGCGTTGGCGCCGGCCCCTAGGGGCGCGTTCGGGAGCAGAGATTCGGCAAGGCAGTCCTTCGCGATATGATCAACCATGGCGCGCACCCGGGAGGCGTGCGGGAAAGCCCAGCCATCCATGATCGCGCGCGCCTTGTCGGAGAGCACCTTCTGCTGGGTCTTGGCTGGCAGAGGAAGATCTTCGTTGCGGATCGCGCGGGTCTCGATGTTCGCGACGAGCGCGCCGGCGAACTGCAGAAAGATTTCGGCATTTTCGTTACTGGCGTCGCAAATATCATCAATCCCGAAATGGAACGGACGTCCTAGTTCGTGGTAGAGGTGCAGGCGGGCGCCGTGCGCGACGTCTGCGTCTGCCTTCAACGGTGTTTTCGGCTCGGGATCGAAATCTTCGAAGAGGGACGGCGCGGACCGTGCAATGCGCACAGCATAACGGTGGATAAGGATGCGCACCATCGCGAGCGCCACCTCCGGCCCATGGTCGTATGAGCGCGAGCGTTTCAGATAATCGGCGACGATTGCGTCGATCTCCTCCCGACGGGAGGCGGCAACGCCACGTTTGGCCTGCTCGCGTGCGATTTTCTCAGTGAGTGACCGCAATTGAGCCGGGGTTACGGTTGGCGGCTCGGAGGGAAGAAGGCGCTCGATGTCGGTCGCCCCCCGGTTGCGAAGCGCCTCGACAAGCGGGAGGTACCGCTTCGCCATGTCCTTGGCCATCGTTCGGAACTGCCGCCGAGCGGCATCCTTCTTGCCGTCTTCGACCACCTGCATGCGGATGTCGACGAAATCGCGGCCCTGCGAGCGCCCGTGGGATGGCTGCGCGCCGGGAGAGCGGAGCACCGCGCCGGGACTCAGGGCGTCGAGGCGCATCATCATCCATCTGCCGAACTTCATCTCGCGATGCGACAAAGTCTCGAACATCTCCTCAAGCTGATCGTGATGAAGCGCGTGAACGTCGTCCAGCATCACCAGCGGCGTCACTTCGATGGGCTCGCCGTCCCATTCGATTCTGATCCGTTGAATGGCGTCGAACGGCGCGTAGGGGGCTGTTGCATCCTCTGGCAGATCGCTGAGCTTCGGTGGCCGCAGGCCAGCGCCGATCGAGTAGATCGCCCGCTGGACGGCGAGGGCGCGGTCGCGGACGCCCTGGGCAGTTAAGCCGCCGATTTGCTCAAGATGAGCCTCGTACGAAGCCCGCGGCACGAAGGTTATACCATCGAGGTCTCGGGTTCGGTTGGCCGTGAGGTTCCGGATGAGGCCGAGCATCGCGCGGGCCTGGACTAGCCAGAAGGCGAGCTTGGTCTTTACGGCGTTCTCGTACGGCAGTTCCCAGAACTCGCGATACTCGGATTCCATCGGTACGCGCACGGCGGCGATATGGGGGATGGCATTCTGGAGGAAGCCAGCCTCGGCGAGAGCGGCAGCCAGGGTACGATTGGTGGCGTTCGTTCTGTCCTTGAGGATCGCCTCGACCATCCTGAACTCGGCGAGCGTCGCAAGCATAGTCTTGCCGCTTCCGGGCGAGCCGATGATGCGAACCGGCACCTCGAACATATCGTCCTTATGCTTGTTCTTGGCGAGGAACGTCGTGAGCGGCGACGGGCTGACGATTGACAGGAACGATGCGTCGTCTCGGACATACTCGGTTGCCCGGCGGAGGAAGGGGTTTGCCATTCTGCTTATCCGTGGCGATCGCGGCGCAGGAACAAGGGCCGCATGGGCGGGCCCTGCGTTCCCTCGGTGTCGGCCCAGAGGATGGATATCGAATTGTTGGGAGTGTTGTGCTCGAGGACCAGGGGGAGCGCGCAGTTCGCATATCCGTACTTCATGTCGGTCTGCCCGGCCTCCCTGCAGTGTTTCTCGAGCCGCATGAAGAGCTCATCATCGTAGTAGGTATCGCACAGCCCGAGATAGGATGTGTCGCTTGAGTTGGCAGCGAGCATTGTGCCGGTCGCGGCATCTGCAGCGCCGATGCGCAGATCGCCCGGTAGCCTCAGACCCTCCGTTATGAACGCTGTCCCATAGCTGCGACTGGAAAGTTTGATCGCTGCCTCGGCGATCCGGCCTTCGAGCGCCTCTCTCGCCTGGGCGGTGGATATATAGTGATGGATATGCAGTGTATAGCCGTCTGCCAGCGGGAAGTCGTTCTTGAGTTGGGCTCGCGCGTTTGCGACGATCTTTTCGAACTTGGCGAGTTTTCCCTTCGCTTCCCCGCCTTCGGGAAAGCGTATGAAGGTGGTGCCCGAGGCGGTGAAGTCGTCGATCAGATAGACATCGTCGAAGCGGGCGTCCGCGGACTTAAGGTCGTCCTTCAGGTCTTTGCCAAGGCCCCGCCATTTTTCATCATCGACGTTCATCATCGGCACGACCTGTTCCTGGGACAAGCGCCCGGAGTTGGCGCGTCGCAGGACGTCGATACGGCTTCCGTCGCTCAGCCCGACAAAGAGACAGCGACGCAGTCGATCGGAGAATGCGTTCGCGCCCTCCTTCGTCGCCCAGACCTCGTAGGGCTTGATGCCCATTGTGTTGGCGACTGCCTTGCGCAGATAGGGCGTCACCACCTCGGGGATGAAGGTCTCGATCACGCGCTGCATCTCGGCGGTCGAGATATAGACTAGGCGCCGCCGAACCAGGGCGTAAGCTGTCTCGCGGTCCGCCGGGTCGAAGTGGCGCAGCCATGAAACTAGGCTCTCCAGAAACCGTACGCCTGCGCGGAAATCGGAATAGCCGTCATACTTCATCGAGGACATCAGGCGCAACCAGGCATATTCCCTGGTCGCGCGCTCATTATCCCAAGCCATGACGGTAGCGATCAAATTGAGGGCAAGCGTATTGATCATTGGGAGGCGCCCGCGCTCGCTTCAAAATGAAGAACGGCCCGTCGCTGCGCGCTCGTGAACTGAAACTGGTTGATAATCATTGCCCCTCTAGCAAGAAACTGCCTCGCCGATCGCGCCCGATCAAGCGTTACCATCACGAGATCAATCAGATTCGCCAAGATCGCTCATTTTCTCCTCGATTTCTATCACGTAGCCGTCGCCTTGGTTGGCGCGGGATGACAGCACGACAGATTGAAACCGATCAATGTCGGCGTCGGAATCTCTCACGGGCCGAAAAGACGCTCTGCCGTCCCTGCGATCCACCCGGAAATTGGTGTTGTCCTCGATCAGATCGCCGATGTGGCTCAACCTCGTCCTCCAGTTTCACGCGCAGATTTAAGCGGGCGCAATGATATTCCTTCGGTCGGCAGGTCTCACCCGGGCGTCAGCCGCGCGGTCCGCGAGCAGACTATGAGCCTTTTCGCGCCGCGCGTCATCGCGACATAGAGGTGTCGTCGATCCATTTCGCCGGGATCGAGGATGACTGCGGTGTCCGCCTCCAGCCCTTTGAGCAGCAGAGTGCTGCCGACGGTGCGTTTTGCGAGCGGCCTGCCGATCAAGCGCGATCGCTCACGTTCCTGAATGGCTGCAGCGGCGGGCGAGAGGCCGGGGTTGTCGCCGCAATTCTTGAGCAGGCGCAGGGCGCCGCGCAGGATCGCGGGGCGGTGGGTGCGGACCCCCTGTTCCCGCCCAATTTCAACGAGCAGGTCTGCCGCCGTTCGATAGCACGGCGTTTCAGCTAATCTAATGGCTGCCGATTCGACAGCTGAAGCTGGCTGCCGCTCGCGTCCCGCGC
This sequence comes from Sphingobium sp. PNB, assembly GCF_019873065.1. NCBI lineage: Bacteria > Pseudomonadati > Pseudomonadota > Alphaproteobacteria > Sphingomonadales > Sphingobiaceae > Sphingobium > Sphingobium sp. PNB. The sequence goes on along the minus strand of NZ_JAINEZ010000009.1, from coordinate 69,528 downwards.
GCAGGGTGACGACCCGGTTCAGCAGGTTGGTACCGCCGGTATTGGTCATGACCGATCCCGCAAATGATATAAGATGCTGCAGCAAACCCGCGGATGTAAAGTCGAGGCCATCCCCAAATGTAATGAGATCGCGCATGTCGACATTCTCTACCGTGACAGCACCGTGGATCTGACTGGCAAATTGTCTTTGGCCGGCAGGGTTTCGGGAATCAGCGATAATAAGAACCTTCTCTCCATCTGCTGCGGCTACGGCACCCGCCCTTAGGCGGCGCTGGTGGTCCTCGCTCCCATCGAGGTGAACCCAGGACACATTGGCGGGCGCCGCAGAGAGATCGACTCCGTGCCCGGCGATCAGGGCATGGCGTACATCGAGGAGGTAGCGTCCGAAGGTTGCCTCGCCTGCATACATCCAGCGCCAGGGGGCGGTGAGCTCAGCTGCGATGGGAAAATGCGCGCAGACCTGTTGTTCCCAGTTGGCGAGAGCATTGCCCTGAAAACCGAAGATCGCCTGCATGGGATCGCCCAGGACGCAGGTGCGCAGGCTTTGCGCTGCATAGTAGACGATCGCGTGCTGGACCTCGGAGCAATCCTGATACTCGTCGACGATCATGCGATCGTAGGTGGCTGCCAGCACGTCGTTGATATGCCCATCGCGCAGCAAGGTCCCCGCCGCCTGCCTGATTGCCGGATAATGTAATCTTGGGTTTGCAATCGTGAGAATGGCCGGGTCGTGTCCGCCCCGCTTGGGGAACAGCGTCAGGAGCCGCATGCACCAGCCATCGATGGTCGCCAGGCGATAGTGTGAGGGGACAACGCCAGCTTTGTCGAGGCGGGCCCGCAGAGCAGCGACCCCTGCATTCGTATGGGTGAGGACAAGAATGGGTTTAGCGCCGACATGCCGGGTCAGGGCCTGCGCGATAAGATGGGTCTTGCCGCAACCAGCGGGCGCGGTGACCGTGCCGCGATCGATTGCAAGGAGGTCGATGTCAGACACCATGGCACCAATCGAACAAGGCCGCGATGTTGCCGCGGAAGTCGGCGCTCATGTTCTGGAAGTCGGGACCGATGATGTCGCGGGCGGCATCCTCCATCCAGCTTACTGTCTTGAACCAAGCGTTCTTTTTCCCCTTTGCCGCAGTGGCTAGGGTCTGGCGGCTCCACGGCGTGACCGGTCCTCGGCAAACCGCGAGGGCAAGCGCGTTCTGCGATGCGGCGCGGATATGTTCATCGATCAATCCTTCGCCGTGGAGTTCGACCGCGCGCTCGAGGAGTTGATGGACGGCGGTATCGCTCACACCCAGGAAGATCGCCTGTTCGAGCGCTTGCCCAGCCGCCCATTTGAAGAGCCGCCCGTTCTGAAACGTAAACAGCGCTTCCTCGCCGACATCGGGCTGAACGTCGTCGTCGCGCAGTGTCGCGATACGGAAGCCAAGGTTAAGCAGGACGTTGGCGCGGCCATAGATCTTGTTGACGCCCCCGGCATCGACCAATGCTACGCCGCGGGCATTGAGCGAGGTAGCGCCCTGCGCTGCAAAGCACAGATCCAATCCGCGCATCAGCCCAACCTCGCTGGCGCCTTCGCAGACGAGCACCGAATGCGAGAGAAAAGCTTCCGGATGCACGCGGATTGTCCCCTGGATCTGGTCGCCGGCGCCGACCAGATCCAGCTTGTGGCCGGCTGCGAGCTTGCGCAAGACCCACAGCTGGTCGCCTCGCAGCTCGCGTAGCGCTACGGGAGAATGCGTCGTCAGGAAGGCTTGGATGGGCGGCGGGTTTTCCTTCGCGCCGATCGACCCCAGAAGGCGGATGATCCGGTGGGGCTCCAGGCCATGCTCGAGCTCGTCGATCAGGAGTACGCTCGACTCTTGGGCCGCCCTGCGCTGAAGCCCAGCTACCAGTAGGCGTGTTGATCCTACACCGAGCGCGCGCAGCGGTATGCCATCGTCACCGTGGAGGGCGACAGTACCGCCGCTAAAGGACACGGAATGGGCATCGAGCATCGCCTTCAACTTTTCGCCGGCGGGAATGCCGAGTTCTCGGGCGGTATCGGCGACGATCTTCAGCGTCTCGCCAAGCTGGGCATCGGCTAGATCGCCAAAGGCCTTGCGGGCGTCTCGCGCAGCACTAGCGAGGGCCGCTGACGTATCGGCCTTTTCGTCGGTGAGGCGGTTGAGTACCGAACCGCGCCGCCAGGCCAAGTTGCTTTCCGCGAGCGCGCCGATCCGGGTGGGCGACAAGCGCATGCGGTCGCCCCAGGTCAGATTCCGCGAGAGGCCTTGCGCGTGGGCGCGATCGGACACGAGCGTCCAGACGGGATCGAGATCACTGCCGACCGACAGCTTGATCGTCAGGACCGTTTCCTTCCCGGCTTCGGGTTCATCGTCGATGATCCCGTTTGCAGGATCGAAGCTACGAACATAGGCGCCGTATGTGTCGATGCTCTTCAGGGCATCGGATAGGTCGCCGATCGTGATGCTGATCGAAATTGGCGCTGTCACGTTGAGGGCGTGGAAATCGGCGTCGGTGAACGGCGCACTCCGACGCGCTCCGAGACACAGGTCGATCGCGTCTAGGACAGAGGATTTGCCTCCGTCGCCCGGGCCGATCAGGCAATTGATCCCGGCGCTGGGAAACCAATCCAGCTTCTGGATGCAGCGAAAATTTCTGATTCCGATGTGGCGAATCCGCGCCATTGCTCCCTCCTGCAATTGAGAAGGCATTAACCCTTGAAGTAAATGCTGGCCAGTGCGACCAGCCAAATACAATTCAGAAAAGACACGTTGCAACAGTGGCTTGCATTCTGAAACCCGTTGCGCTGGCTGCCGGCGGCTACACCTTCGGCAAGGAAAACGGTGCCGGGATGCGTCGAAGATCGCTGACCGTCAGGGCTTCCCTCCAGATTCATCACCACCCCGAAGCGGAGGCTCCCGATTGCACGCCAGGACAGCCGAAATTAAGCTCTGCGCTGATTACGCGCCCCTTCTCGCAAAATCGCGTGATAAAAATCACCCACTAGGATGCTATAACAAACTGAATTTTTGTAAAATCTTCGGGCGAGGGATCGAACCCTCCACCCAACCTTGACAAGGTTTCCGCCCAAAGTCTGCTTCGGGTGCCAGGATCTAGGGCGCTCATACCCGCTCGGGCGCGGATGCTGACGTTCGGCGTCGATCAGCTGGAACGGCAGATGTCGCTTCTCCGCGCTCCGAAGGAGACGTTCCGGATCGTCCAACAAAGCGGACATGATGACCGGCCTGAGCGCGGCAATGAGATGTCCGCTACCGGCGAGCGAAATTTGGCACTTGAGCGGCAAGGAAGGGTCGACCTTTGCACATCGCTCCGTGCAGAAATAAGCCGACGACAGAGCAAGGGCTGCGTGAAATTTCCTACAGACCGGCGATACCTCTAGGGTGAGGCCCCACTATTTTCGTTAGATGGGGTGGGGACAGTGACGTAGTAGCCCGTGGATCTCGGTCGAAGGTATGTCGGCTCCGACGGTGCGCTCACCGGGTTGGGAAATTGCGGCTTTTGCACGGTTCACGCTTGTGGCTCACCGACTCTCCCCTTGGATCTGAGGATCAGCGTGCAATAGGCACCCCCTTCGTGGGGTGATCGGCGTGCAAAAAGGACCCCTTCATCCCGGGGATTTAGTCGGCCGACTGGTTTTGATCAGTTGGCGAGAACGGGATGTTGATCGTGGAGACAGTGGTTCGGATTCGGCGTGAGCATGCAGCGGGTAAGGCGATCAAGGCGATCGCTCGTGACCTTCGTTTGTCGCGGAAGGTCGTCCGCAAAGCGATCCGGTCGCCGGAGGCGGCGTTCAACTATCAGCGCAAAGTCCAGCCGCTGCCGCGGATCGGTCCTTATCAGGATCGTCTCGATGCGCTGCTTGAGGAGAACGAAGGTCGCGGCCGCCGCGATCGGCTACGGATGACGCGTATCCATGACCTGCTGGTGCGCGAGGGGTTCGATGGATCCTATGATGCGGTGCGCCGCTATGCGGCGCGCTGGCGTGCTGCGCGGCGGAAGGATGCTGGCGAAGGCGCACCGGCGTTCATCCCGATGACCTTCCAGCCGGGTGAGGCCTACCAGTTCGACTGGAGCCACGAGGATGTGGAGATCGCCGGCAAGCCGATGCGGGTGAAGGTGGCGCATATGCGTCTCTGCGACTCGCGCGCACCCTATGTCCGGGCCTATCCGCGCGAGGGCCAGGAGATGCTGTTCGATGCCCATGCCCGGGCGTTCGCGTTCTTCGGCGGTGTGCCGCGACGCGGTATCTACGATAATATGAAGACGGCGGTGACGGCCGTGTTCACCGGCAAGGAGCGTGTGTTCAACCGCCGCTTCCTGATCATGACCGATCATTACATGGTCGAGCCGACCGCCTGCTCGCCGGCGGCGGGATGGGAGAAGGGCCAGGTCGAGCAGCAGGTCCAGACAATCCGAGGCCGCTTCTTCCAGCCGCGGCTCCGGTTCGCCAGCCTGGCCGAGCTCAACGGGTGGCTGGAGGCCGAGTGCCGGCGCTGGGCCGAGCATCATGCCCATCCCGAACGCGGGGATATTACCGTCGCCGAGGCGCTGGATATGGAGCGACCGGCCCTGCAGCCGATCCTGGCACCGTTCGACGGCTTCCATGAGAGCGAGCATGCCGTCACCGGCACCTGCCTCATCAGCTTCGATCGCAACCGCTACTCGGTCATGTCGACGGCCGCACGCCGGACCGTTCAGGTGCGCTCCTATGCCGATCGCATCGTCATACGCTGCGGCGATGCGATCGTCGGGGAGCATGAGCGCCACTTCGGTCGGAACCGCACGATATACGATCCCTGGCATTATCTGCCGGTCCTCGCGCACAAGCCCGGCGCGCTGCGTAACGGCGCACCGTTCCAGGACTGGGATCTGCCGCCCGCCCTGCACCGATTACGGCGAAGGCTCGGCACCGGGGACGAGGCCGATCGCAGGTTCGTGCGGGTCCTCTCGGCGGTGCTCACCGATGGCCTGGAGCCGGTAGAGGCTGCCGTGCGCGAAGCGTTGGCGAACGGAACGGCCAGCGACGAGCTGATCCTCAACATCCTCTCCCGGCGCCGCGAGCCGGCGACACCCCACAGCATCGTCACTTCGGAAGACCGGATGCTGCAGCATCCTCCGCTCGCCGACTGTGCCCGCTATGATCTGCTGCGAGGCTATGATGCAGCGGCATGATATGATCGACACGATGCGCGGCCTCGGACTCAAGGGCATGGCGGCGGCGTTCGACGAGGCGGTCACCACCGGCCTCCAGCGCAAGCGCACCACCATGGAGATACTGACCGACCTGCTCCGTGCTGAGGCGACCCACCGGGATGCAGCCTCCATCCGCTATCGGATGACGGCTGCGAGGCTGCCCGTGGTGAAGGACCTGGAGCGGTTCAGCTTCGAGGGCACACCGATCAATGAGGAGATGATCCGCTCCCTTCACGATGGCTCCTTCCTCCCGCCTCGCCGCAATATCGTGCTGGTCGGCGGCACGGGGACAGGCAAGACCCACCTCGCCATCGCGATCACCGCCAATGTCGTGCGAAGGGGCGCTCGCGCCCGCTACTTCAACACCGTCGATCTGGTGACACGCCTCGAAGAGGAGACCCGGATCGGCAAAGGCGGGACCCTGGCGGCGCAGCTGTCGCGGCTCGACCTGATCGTTCTCGACGAGCTCGGTTATCTGCCGTTCGCCCGCTCGGGAGGGCAGTTGCTGTTCCACCTCATCAGCAAGCTTTATGAGCGGACCAGCGTCATCATCACCACGAACCTCGCCTTCGGCGAATGGCCGACCGTGTTCGGCGATCCCAAGATGACCACGGCGCTGCTCGACCGCGTCACCCACCACTGCGATATCGTCGAGACGGGCAACGACAGCTGGCGCTTCAAAAACCGCAGCTGACAGCCACCTTCGGCGCCTTCAAAAATCTATCTTGCGCTGCGCGCGCCTCCGGTCGGGCTACGCCCGCCCTCCGCCGCACGCAGCGCAAGGCCATCTTCAACAAACCAGCATCATATTATCTGAAAAGGGGGTCCCTCTTCGACGCCGATCGGGGGTCCCTTTTGAACGCCGTTTGACACCTTGGATCTTTCGAGAGGGTTCGGGATGCGATCGTCAAACTTAGGTGCAGCAATGTTTCTGGCTGTATTCTCATTTCCAGCAGCACACGCAGATCAGGGCGCGCCCTCCGGATCGAATGCTTCGGCCTATGGTACTTACGGGCTTGATGAAGATGGCATGGACCATGAAGCGTCGCCGGGTGAGGATTTCTCCCGCTATGCGAATGGAAACTGGGATGCGCGCACGGCGATCCCGGAGGACAAGGCCAGCTTCGGCATGATCAACCTTCTGGAAGACCTCTCGCGCGAACGCACAAGGGCAATTCTGGACGCGGCCCGAAAAGACCCTTTGAACAAGATTGGGGCAGCGTATTCGAGCTATATGGGTCGTGCTGCCGTTGAGAAAGCGGGTCTAACGACAATCGCACCATGGCTCCGGGAAATCAGCGAATTGCGCGACAAAGCTGGCCTGGAAAACCTCGTTGCGAAGGCCAATCGCATTGGTGTTGCCGGTCCTTTTCGCCTCTACGTTGGGCAGGACGATAAAAAGCCAGACAGCTATATCATCAAGCTGAGTCAGGGCGGCTTGGGCCTGCCGGATCGCGATTATTATCTCGAGCAAAGCGACAAAATGGCCGCGATCCGGACGGCATATCGTGCGTATCTTACACAAATGCTGACTCTGATTGGGGAAACTGACGCCGGCAGCCGAGCTGACGCTCTGATGACGTTTGAGACGGCAATAGCGAAGCTGCATTGGTCACGGGTCGAAAGCCGCGACGTCGATAGGGTCTACAACAAGACCACACTCGCCAAATTGACGGTGGACGCGCCCGGGTTCGACTTCCCTGCCTATTTTGCCGCGAACGGCATCAAACCCGCCGAGATGATTGTCGCGCAGCCCAGCGCCATTGCGGGGGAGGCGGCGCTCATCGCGAAGACTCCGCTTCAGGTTCTGAAGGATGCTTTGCTCGTGCGAAGCATCCATACCTATGCCGATTTCCTGCCCGACCATATCGGGGACGAGGATTTCGCCTTCTACGGTACAATCCTAGCTGGTACGCCAATGCGGCCGGAACGTTGGAAGCGTGGCATCGATTTTCTCAAGGGCGCTTTGGGAGAGGAGGTTGGGAAGGCCTACGTCGCGCGATATTTCCCGCCTGAAACGAAGGAGGCGATGGACGCACTGGTCCAGAATGTGATCGCGGCCATGGGCCGCCGGATCGATAAGCTGACCTGGATGAGTGATACCGCGAAAATCAGGGCTCGCCGCAAGCTGGCCGCGTTTACGGCCAAGACCGGTTATCCAGACAGATGGCGCGATTATTCGGGTCTCATGATCAAGGCGGGCGATCTGTTCGGCAATGCAGTTCGCGCCAACCAGTTTGCCTTCGACTATCAGGTGGGAAAGCTTGGCAAGCCGATATATCGTTGGGAATGGGGCATGACGCCCATGGAGATCAATGCATATGCCAATTTCGGCAAGGTGGAGATCGTCTTTCCCGCTGCCATCCTGCTACCGCCCTTTTTCGATCCCAATGCCGACCCGGCGGTCAACTATGGCGCGATCGGCGCTGTGATCGGCCATGAGATCAGCCATCATTTTGACGATCAGGGTTCAAAATATGATGAGACCGGGAAGCTCAACCCATGGTGGAGTGAGGCCGACGTCGCCACCTTCAAGGCGCTCAGCGGACGCCTTGTCGATCAATTTGATCGTTATGAGCCTTTCCCCGGTGTGCATGTGAAGGGGGCCATGACTTTGGGTGAGAATATCGGCGATCTGGCAGGCTTGGCTGTTGCTCTCGATGCCTATCATACTTCACTGGGCGGTAAGCAAGCTCCGGTCATAAACGGAAAGACCGGCGACCAGCGCTTCTTTCTCGGATGGGCGCAGGTGTGGCGGATCAAATATCGGGAGGCCGCCCTGCGCCAACGGCTCGTCACGGATTCCCATTCGCCCGCTCAATACCGCATTTCCACGGTTCGAAACTTTGATGAATGGTATGCCGCGTTTAAGCCTGAACCCGGTGAGAAGCTCTATCTTCCGACCAAGGATCGGGTCAAAATCTGGTGATTGAATCTAAGGCCGGGGTGAAGCCCGGCCTTGTCATGGGAGGGTGTCAGCGGCGCTCTTAGTCACGATCCCAGTCGCTCTTGGCAAATGTCCTTTACCAATCCTTGGAGTATAGTAATCCGCTCACAAATCCATTCCAGTTCCTCGGCAGTGATTTTATAATGCTCTGAGTAACGTGCGTTGACATAAGCACCGCGCAGCAGTTCGAAACAACGCTGCGTGAATTTTGTATCCCGCGGCCACGCTTGAATCAACCTTGCATCCAACTGTTCGCACTGTGACCTGAGCAAATTAATCTTGTGTGATTTTGGTGCGTACAACGTACTAACGAGGAGAAAGCAGTCATAAAGTCGTTCAGTGGTCTGGTGCAGAACGAACGCGGCTTCGTTTTCATTTCCTTCCGAAAGTGCGTGTCGAGCCATGCTGAAAAATGCTGTTGCGCTCGGAAACCATTTGTCAAAATGCTTTTGTGCCTCTGCTCGTGCTTCGTCCGGCGGCAAAGTAACTGGCTGATCGAACGGATTGTCAGGTGCTTCATAGAGAGCAATACCATCACGGAGGATGTCTCGAAAGAAGGGGCGACCCTTCTTCAGTTGTTTATTCACGTCGGTCAGGCTGTGGGTAATGATGTGCGCCGGAACACTGAGCTTCTTTGAGATGGTGTGGGCCCGGAGTAGATGGTCCTCGGCCTTGCTCCAATATTCGATCGGATCCGCGAGTTCCTCATGGTTCACAACGACCAGCACGTCATAATCGGAGAAATAACCACCGACCGGGTCTTCTACCCAGTCGCCGCGCGCATGTGATCCATAGAGGATAACCTTGAGGATCCGACCGGCCTTGCGATGAGGGGCATTACGCCCGGCGATCGTGTCCTCAAACTCTTCGAACAATATGCGACGGATTTCGCCGAGCTCCCGCTGTTTACGTTCGGGCAGATGATCGAGAGACGTCTTCATTCCCCCAGATTCCCCCTTTGGCGTAGAAAAGCCAAGAAAAATATGTGCCTTGTATCAATCAGGCCGCTTGGTAATCATCGCATAAAAGCGGATCGCCGCATTCGAAGCCTCAGTGTGTCGGACAGTTCGCGCGTATCGAATCATTCGCGGATCGGGAGAGCTTTTCGCCGCAACTCGGCATTTAGCCGCGGAGTTTCCGCAGCTAAATGCCGAATCTCCGCAGCTAATTGGCGAAGAACCCGCAGATTGCTGCGCAGGAACAGCTCAGCCATTATTTTTTCTGCGCTTTGCGCGGCGCAGTTAGACAGTCGCGGCGGCTGCGCTATGGAGGAGATGTCGGGTGCCGTGAAACAGGACGCGTGTCCCATGGGCCGGGGGATCGGCGGGCTTTTGGCCTGGCCGGTCGGCAGCGGCGCGACGTCCAAATAACGGGTCCTTGTACAGGATTTCCAACACCCGACCCCTTTTTTCAAGCCCTTGCCAGCCGATTCTCGATACGGAATTCTCTTTGGTGCCGTCGGGAGGCCGATGGCGGGGCGTGGAAACCCCTGTACCGAAGATCGGCGAGTCAGACTTGGTGCTGGCATGGCCGATCCATGCGCGCGCCCTTTGCGCGATGCACCGGCATGGAGCTTTTCCTTTGCCGTCCTTATGGGGCGGCACGCCCTTCGTAATTGAAGGAAAGGCGCGGGTAATGACCGGCGAGCAAGGGAAAACGCCGTGGCTGCCAATGGGTAGCCGGCAGGACGGGATGGTCGACAGGCTGTACCGCAATCATGCGGGCTGGCTGCTCGGAAGGCTGCAACGCCGGTTCGCGGGCTCTGGTCTTGAAGCGGAGGATTTGGTGCAGGACACCTATATGCGGGTAGCGCGCTACAGCGAAGAGGAGGCGGAGCGTCGGCCCCGCGCGCTGCTGCTCCGGATCGGGCTCAACCTTGCCTTCGATCAAATGCGCCGCAACAAGACCCGTCCCGCACCGCTGGCGGCTAATGATCCCGATCCTTCCTGGGACATAGAAGACTGTGGAGAGCAGGAATATTTCCTCGGCCTCAAACAGGCCGTCCAATCTTTGCCACCGGATCTTCGGACGGTCTTTCTTTTGTCGCGGTTCACCCGCATGACGAATGCAGATATCGCGAAAAGGCTGGGAGTTTCGGTCAAGACCGTTGAGGGACGGGTGAGCAAGGCACTTATATTGTGTGCACAACGGCTGTCGGACTGAGGGTAGGGATGACGATGGGCAGCGAAGAAGATAAAAAAATCGAGGAAGACGCAGCCTATTGGGTTGCGCGCTTCAATTCCCGCGTTGCGGACACGGCCGAACTCCAGCAATTCTTTGCCTGGAAGAAAGATCCGCGCCATGCCGCCGCCTATGAGCGACTAAATGGGCATTGGGAGAGCGCACAGAAGCTCGGGAAAGACCCGCAAATTGCTGCTCTGGTCGATGACGCAATCGAGCGAACCGCGCCTCGGTCAGGCATCCGTCGACCAATGTTGTGGGTGGCAGGCACGGTTATTGCCGGAGCTATGACCCTTGGCACATTCCTCCTCCGGCCAGTGGCGATCCATTATGAAACGGGAATTGGGGAGCAACGCCTGGTTCGCCTGGAGGACGGCACGAGGCTCCATCTCGATAGCGCAAGCGCCGTCGACATAAATTTCTCGTCAGGGCATCGACGCGTCGCCCTGATCAGCGGCCGGGCGATGTTCGATGTTGCGCATGACAAGAGCCGTCCCTTTGATGTGGATGCGGGCGTGGCGACCGTGAGAGCGCTCGGCACCCGCTTCGAGATCGATCGCCAGCAATCGGATGCCAATATCCTTCTGATCGAGGGCAAGGTGCGGGTGGATGCCGCGCAATGCCCGTCCGACAAATGCACCGATCAGTTGTTGCCGGGCGACATGATGATGGCGCGGGAAGCGGGACTTGGCGAGAAAGAGCGGGGCAATGTCGAGGCGATCACCTCCTGGACCACCGGCCGGCTCCAGTTCGAGGGCCGATCGCTCGCCGCCGCAGTCGATGAAGTCAATCGTTATTCCAAGGCGCCTATCATCCTGGAGGCGCCGGATCTCGCGGATGAGCGCGTCAACGGCGGATTTGCCGTTGGCGACCGCGATGCCTTCATCCGGGCCGTGATCGCGCTCTACCCGTTACGCGCGGAGCCGCAAACCAATGGCACTATCCGTCTTGTCCCTGACCCTGTGCGATCCTGATTTAAAAATTTCACATATCGTCCAGGGTTACCCCCGTTCCTCTACGTTACAGAATTAGGCGACAGGGGAAGGCGGGAGACCCGCTCCTCGGTCCGCCGGACCAGCAGGGGAAGGGAAACCATGACAGCCAGGAACGTCCATCGTATGGATTCGCCGAAACGGGCAAGGTCTGCACAGCGTCGCGGCCTACTCCTGTGTGCGGCCTGGGCGTTGGCGAGCGTTCCCGCGATGGCACCGGCGGCCTATGCGCAGGAGGTGCATCCGCGTTTCGACATCGCGGCGGGTTCGCTCGATCAGGCGTTGCAGCGGTACATGGTGCTGACGGGCCGCCAGATTCTGTATCGTAGCCAGTTGGTAGAGGGCCGTCGCACCAGCTCGGTCGTGGGATCGATGGATGCCGACAAGGCGCTGCACAAGCTGATCGGCGGCTATCCGATCACCGTCAGCCATCAGGGCCGCAATGTCTATGTGCTCTCGCCGCGCGGGGCGCCATCGCCGCAAGGACAGGGTCAGTCCCAGCATCGACCGGTCCCCCAGCGTCTACCCCAGGCAATCGCGCCTCGGCCGAAGCCGGTTCGCGCGCCGGACATGGCAGCAGCTGGGATTGTCGTTACCGGCACAAATATCCGCTCGGCAGCGCCGCCCTCATCGCCGGTGATCAGCATGACGGCCACCGACATCGCCCGCTCCGGCGCGGGTACGGTTGCAGAGGCGCTGGCGCTGCTGCCGCAGAATTTCGGCGGCATGGCCAATGAGGATACCAGCCTTACCGGCTCGGACCGCGTCAGCATCAACCCCGGTCTTGGGGCGAGCATCAATCTGCGCGGTTTAGGCTCAGACGCAACTTTGACCCTGGTCAATGGCCGCCGGACCGCGGGCGCGGGCGGGAAGGGCGATTTCACCGATCTCTCCAGCATTCCTGCAGTTGCGGTCGAGCGGGTCGAGGTTTTGGCTGATGGCGCGTCGGCTCTTTACGGCTCGGACGCGATCGGCGGCGTGGTCAACATCCTGTTGCGCAAGGATTTCGAAGGGGCTGAGAGTCGGCTGCGCCTCGGCACGGTGACGCGAGGCGGCAGTGAGGACATCATCGCCGGACAGGTGGTGGGTGCCCGCTGGGCGACCGGTCATATCCTTGCGGCCTATGAATACCAGCATCGCGGTCGCCTCCCTGGATCGGCGCGCAAATATACGCGCTCAGCCGACCTGCGGCAGCTCGGCGGCCATGACTACCGCCAATATTTCTCGGCTCCCGGCACCGTTGTGGTGCTAGACCCCGTGAGCCGCACCTATGTCCCTGCCTATGCCATTCCCGACGGACAGGATGGCACGGATCTTGAGCCCAGCGACTTCCTACCCGGCGCCAGTCTTTCCAGTCCGCGCGCCCATGTCGACCTGCTCTCGAAGCAGGACAGGCACAGCCTGTTCGTGAGCGGGGAACAGGAACTGACCGCCGGCCTCACCTTTTATGCCGAAGGCCGCTATTCCGATCGCAAGTTCGATGCGAAATCGCAGCCGTCGCTCACCATCATGAGCGTGACCCGCGCCAATCCCTGGTTCGTTTCGCCCACCGGCGGTTCGTCAGTGGCGATCGCCTATGATTTTGGCAGGGATATCGGCCCGATCCTCACCAGTGGCCGGGTGCGCAGCCATTCGGTGACAGCGGGCGTCCGGGCGGAACTGGGCGGCGACTGGCAGGTCGACGCCTATATGTCGCACGCCCGTCAGGTTGATCGGCAGCTGAGCGATCATCTGCTCAACAGCAGCGCGCTCAATGAAGCGCTGGGCCTCACCGCCGATAATCCGCTAACCGCCTATAGCGCGGCGCGCGACGGCTATTTCAATCCTTTCGGTGATGGCAGCAGCAACAGCGCCGCCATCATCGATTTTATCGGCAGCGGCTTCATCCGCCAGCGCTACAGCAGCGAATTGCTGAATGGCAGCATGATCGCCGACGGCACGCTTTTCGACCTACCCGGCGGGCCGCTGAAGCTCGCCTTCGGGACGCAGGCGCGCGAGGAGCATTTCTCCCGCTCGGTCCAGACCTTCGCCTCGGGCGTCACGCCGCCCGCGCCGGTGACGCCGAAGGCGAACCGGACGATCGTTGCCGTATTTGGCGAACTGGCCGTGCCGATGGTCGGCCCGGGCAATGCGCGCCCCGGTGTTGAGCGCCTCGACCTGTCGGTCGCGGTCCGCCATGAGCGCTATTCCGATTTCGGTTCGACCACCAATCCCAAGATTGGGTTGGTGTGGGAGCCGGCGCAAGGATTGCAGCTACGGGGAAGCTGGGGAACGTCGTTCCGCGCGCCTGCGCTCCCAGAGATTTTCGACCCGTTCCGCGTCTCCTACACCCAGCTCCCGACCACGGGTGGTGGCAACCTGCCGGTCCTCACCCAACGCGGCGGCAATCGCAGTCTCGAACCAGAAAAGGCCAAATCGCTGACTGTCGGCTTCAGGGTCCAGCCCAAGGCTGTGCCGGGCTTTGGCTTGGAGGCCAGCTATTTCCAGACGCGCTTCTCCAACCGGATCGGACAGCCGGTCACCGAGAATATTCTCCAGGCGCTCACCAACCCCATCTATGCGCCCTATGTAACTCTGATCGATCCCGCGCATAACGCCGCCGATCTGGCTCGCGTGCGGGAACTGCTCGCGGTGCCAGGGTCGAGCGTGCCGACGACCTTCGCCCCGGAATCCTTCCGCGCGATCCTCGACGGGCGCTATGTCAACTCCGCCCGGGTGGATGTGCGCGGGGTCGATATCCAGATGCGTCAGAGCCTCACCCTGGGTTCGAACCGGCTGAACATCTCGGTCAACAGCATGATCCTCATTGATTATAAGGATCAGCTCACGCCTGCTTCACCCATGATCGAGCGAGTAGGGACGTTGGGCAATCCCGTAGACTTCCGCCTGCGCGGCACTCTCGATTGGGCGCGAGGCGACGTCGGGGCAACGCTTTCGCTCAACCATGTTGGTCCCTACACTGACAACATCAGTGCGCCCGCGCGTCCGATCTCGTCGTGGAACGGCGTCGACCTGCAATTGCGCTATGAACCGCGAACAGCGGAGGGTTGGCGCAAGGGGCTGAGCCTGGCTGTCACCGTGCAGAATCTCTTCGATAGCGATCCGCCCTTTGTCGACCGCAATTTGGGCTTTGCCTACGACCCGGCCAATGCCGATGTGCTGGGCCGCTTCGTATCGATGCAGGTGAAAAAACGATGGTAGCGCCGCGCGGCTAGGCCGCCGCTTCGCTCAGACCCCACCAATCAGGAATCCGTGACATGCGTTTCCCATGGCTGGCGGCGCTATGCCTGGCGATGGCCGGCATCGCCGACGCACGCCCCTATGGCGTGGACGATATGCTGCGCGTCGAAAGCTACGGCCAGGCGCTCATCGATCCCGACGGCCGATGGGTGGTGATCGATCGCTATCGCCGCTATGACAGCGCCGCGAGCTACCGCTATGACGGCTTTACCCGGCGGGGGCTGGGGGTCGTGATGCGTCTCGACCTTCAGCATGGCGGGCGTCTTGAACCGCTTTTTTCGCAGGATGATGGCGCGGGCTATTGGATCGCAAGCCTGTCGCCTTCGGCCAAGCGCCTAGCGGTTTTCAGGCTGAAGGACGAGATGCTCTCGCTCGGGATCGTCGATATGGCGACGCGGGAGGTGCGCTGGCTCCTGCAGCATCCCGTGACCTCACTGTTGCATCCGGCACCAGACTGGCTGGACGATCAGCGCCTGTTGTTGGTTGCAGCGGACAGTCCGGCGCTGCCGTGGCCGTTCGCGACGGGTAGCCGCTATCAGGCCGAGGTCATCCCTCTCTGGGCGCGCACGGCACGGGGGCAGGAGCCCGGTGTCTCAGTCGTTGGCGGCACAGGCGAGGCTGCGCCGCTTCCGCAGCGTCGACTTCTCATGATCGATGTCGAAACCGGACAGACCACCCAGCTTGGCGATGGACCGATTGCGGATGTCGCCATTTCTCCTGACGGCGCCTCGATCGCGCTGCTCCGCGAGGGACCGGAGCCGGTCATCCCTTTGAACGTCCCGGTTCGGTCGAGTGACCAGAACCGGCAATATCGACTGTCGGTCCTGCGCACTAAGGGCGGATTGGAACGGGAGGCCTGCATCGGCTGCGACATCCAGCCGGGTTTCCTCGAATGGGCACCGAGGAGCGACCGGCTGATGTTCTTTGCGCGAGCGCCCGGCCAAGATTGGGCGGCAGGCGAGCTACGTCTGTTTGACGCGCGGACTGGCCGCATTCGTGCAGCTTTCGACGACGTGACCCCCTTCCTGCCGCCCGACGACAGCGGCGTGCGTTTGGTGCGCGCGGGCTGGTGGGGCGAAGTTCCACTCGTCTTTGGCCAGCGGGGCGGGAGATCGAGCCGCTGGAGTGCTCCGCGTGCCGCAGCCTCCATCAACAAAGCTCTGGAGCGGCTGCCCTGTCAGCCACCATTGCTGCAGGCGGGGAGCGCCCGACTGCTCCTCGCCTGCCCTGATGGACTATGGACGATGGACCGCACTGGAAATTCCAGGAGGATCATAAAAGGTGGGCCGATCAGCATGCCGCGATCGACGAGCGAAAGCTTCGATATCGGCATTCGCGCCAACCATCGTTCGATTACTGCCATTAGCGACGATGCCCCCATTGTCATCCCGCAGGGTGCGCAGGCGCAGCTTCGTTGGCTAGGCTGGGCCAATCGAACGACTGATCACACAACCGATCCGATCACGCGCCTGCTTTTCGGCAGCAGGCGTGCAGGTATCGCGCTTTTGATCACGCGCGATGCCTGCGGTGTCGGCCGGCTCATGGCCTCGGGGCCGGCCGGCATTCGCGAGATCGATCGGACCAACGCCCATCTGGCAGATGTCGATCTGCCTGACATGCGGCCGCTGACCAACCCCGCTACGGGCCTTACGGATTGGCTGATCCGTCCAGCAGGAAATAGGAGCAAGCCATTACCGCTCATTGTCGTGCCCTATCCTGGGATGACCTTCACCATGGATCGTCGACCGGCCGTTGCGCCCGACATGGTCGCCGCGTCAGTCAATCCATTGCTGCTCACGAGCCTTGGCTACGCCGTGCTGATGCCCAGCCTTGTCGATGCGCGGGATGGCATGGACCGAGGTGCGACCCTTGGCACGCAGGTTGAGCAGGCGGTAGATCGGGCCATTGCGACCGGCTTAATCGATAGTGAGCGGGTGGCAGTCTACGGCCATAGCTTCGGTGGTTACACCAGCCTCAAGATCGCCACCCAAAGTCATCGCTTCCGCGCCTATATCGCGAGCGCGGCACCTTCTGACCTTGCGATTCAGCATGGCGCGCTGTCGCCGGCCGACCGGGTTGCACTTGAGGAGGGGTTTCCGCTGACGGTCGGCTTTGGTTGGGCGGAGGGCGGGCAGGGGAGCATGCAGACAGGGCCGCAGGCAGCGCCAGAACGCTATCGGTTGAGCAGTCCCTATTATCAGGCCGATGCGATCAGCGATCCGGTGCTGCTTATCCACGGTGATATCGATCCGGTACTCGCCATCAATTCCGAGCGGATGTTCACGCAGTTGCACCGTCGCGGCCGCGACGTGACCTTGCTGCGCTATTGGGGCGAAGCGCATAACCTTCGCAGCCCCGGCAATATCCGCGACATGTGGCAGCACATTGCCGCTTGGCTTGGCGATCGGCTGGCGGTCGGAGGAAGCCTCAAGCCCAGCGCTGCGCCCACAATTCCATCGCCACCAGCGTTGCGAGCAGCGAATGATCACCGCGCCAGAGCAGCGCTTCACCGTTCAGCATTGGCTCCAGCGCTGCGCGGTCGATAATATTTTGCCGCACCAGATGACCCTCGCGCAGAAGCGGCCCCAGGCGGTCGAGCTGAAGAGCGATGGCCCGGCTGTAGAAGCCGGTGGCCTCACCCTTTGTACGACGCTCGCGCACCGCTGGCGGCAGCCAGTCTGCCAAGACGTCGCGCGCGCCGCCCCGGTCGCGCTCGTCGGGAACCAGCTCCCATGTCGGCACGCGAAGGCAATGCTCGACCACCGGTTGCGACAGCATGGGATGGGCGAGCCGAAGGCCAGCGGACGTCAGCGTCGGTGCGTGGAATATCTGGCAGTTGGAGAGCATGGCGATCTGCAGCCGCTTGCCTGGCGGCAGTCGCTTCGCCTCCTCCATCCAGGGATGGAGCGGCAGACCTGCTTCCAACTGGGCACGCAGCAGCGCTCCGGCCAAAGCCGGCTGGAAATTGGCGGCCGCGCGCATGGGGAGTGGGCGCAGCGATCGCCAGAGCGACGACCAGATGGATCGGTTGGTCGATGCGGCGCTCTCAGCGAGCAGGCGCCAATAGGTCGGCCCAGGCCCTTTGGCGCGCAGCCGGTCAGCCGCGATGTGGGGACCGCGTGGCTGGAACAGCACCGCGTCGCCGCCCTGGCCGCTCAATATTGTCGTTGCGCCGACAAGGTCGGCGGAGCGCACCGATGTCTGGTCGGCAATATGGTCGAGACCATAGACGAGCGGCTGCTCTGGTCGCGATCGCTCCATATGCGCCATATAGTCGATCTCGCTGGGGTGGATACCGACCTCTACCAGGGGCACGTCCCAGTGATCGGCGACCGCGCTGGCAAAGCGGCTCTCTCCGCCTCCGGTCGCGCCCGGCACGAGATTGAGCGCGTGGATCGCCGGTCGGTCTTTGCGTCGGGCGAGGCCTCCCAGAATGAGGGAAGAATCAAGGCCACCCGACAGTTCGATCGAAACCGGGCTGGAGCCATTGCCCCAACCGGCAATGCAATTCGCCAGGACGCGCGGGAGATCGGCAAGGGGCGCCGGATCCTGGCGGGCGATCGCCGTCGGAGACCAGATGCCCTGCGTGGTGATGCCGTCCTTGCCGACATGATAGATAGTTCCCGGCAGGGGGATGGTGACATCCGTCAGCGCGCTCAGGCTTCCCACCCGTTCGGGCAAGGCCGTCAGTGTTGCGAGCGCGGACCAGTCGACCACGGGTCGCACGCCTACGCTGTCGAGCAATGCGTCGGGCAGGCCGCTCGTGATCAGCGTCAGACCATCGACCTTCCAGATATAGGCGCGCAGCGCCCCCGACGGATCGCGCATCAAGCTTGTCTGTTGGCGTTCCGGGTCGTGAATGAACGCGACGTAGCGGCCCCAGCACAGCCGGGTGATCGCGGACATAGCTTCGACGGGATCGGTGGAGGTCTCCAGCGCGGCGGGCAGCGAATCCTTCGGCAGCGTTCCCGGCAACAGGGAGCCGAGTACCTGGGTTCTGCCCTCGCGCGCAGCGTGCAAGGCCCATCCCGGATTCGGAGCGCCCGCCAGCAGCAAAAAGCCGGGGTCGTCTGCCTGCACCATGAGGTCGGGGAGGCGCGAGCGCAGCGCTCCGCCAATGGTTCGAGCGCGCTCCATGGTTGAGGCACCCGGTGGCGCCAGGAGTGCGCAAAACCGCAGGGGATCAGAAGCGGGCAATGGGGTCGTACCAGCGGACATGATCGGCCCAGTCATTGAGAACACGCCCCTGCCATTCGACCCAGCAATGGGCTTCGAAGGGATAGGTGCGAACGCCAAAAATCCATTCTGCCGCTACGCCGCGCTTGCGCAGCAGGCGGAGCAGGAGCCAGGACTGAACAAAACAGCGACCACTGCGCGGCAGCAGAATCCGCAACTGCCTGAAACGCTGAACGAGACGTATGACCCCTGCATCATCCAGCCTCACTTTCGCAGCGGTACGGATCGGGCGGCGCAGCAGCGCCTTGCGGCGAAGCCCATAGTGGACGAGGCCCAGGATCACAGCGGGAATGAGGGTCAGGCTGGCAAGGGCGTTGCCGCGCGGCGGCATGCCATCGACCGGCCATGTCGGATCGAGTATGGTCGGGACATGGTTGTCCACTGCGCGGAGCAGCCCTGCATCGATCACTTCACGGATGACGGGATTGCCGGGATCATGGTCATCACCGCGAAGGGCGAGAATGACATCCTCGCCATCAGCGCCCTGCAGACACAGATAGCTGTCGTCGGAAAGGTCGAGGAGGATGAGGTCTTTGCCGACATCGGCGGCACGAACATGGGGTGCAGTGGTGAGTGGCATGGAAAGCAGCCCAGGAAAATGGGGAGCGGCGTCAGATTTGGAGCCGCTCCCGTTGAAGGTCAGGGCCAGCAGAGGACAGGCATGAAGTCTTCGCTCTCGCCCATCTGCGTGATCGCACGGGTATCGCGCGAAACGCTGCCTAGGCGCCGAAGGCGCAGGGTCAGTGGCTTGGTCATTACAAACCTCCTTGGGGGTATGAAGGTCATCGTCCCGGCGGTGAGCCGCGAAGGTCACAGTGCGCCGAGCTATTTCATGAAAGGGAGGAGCGGCCTCCACAAAAGAAGGCCGCTCCCGGTGGGGTCAGGCGTAGGACAGGACGGGCAGAAATTCTTCCTGTTCGCCGGTCTGAACGATCGCCTTGGTGTCGCGGGAGACGCTGCCGAGGCGCCGCAAGCGAATGGTCTTCACTTTGGTCATCACGAACCTCCTTCATTGGATTTGCCGAACATCGGCATGTTCATGAGGCGCCCCGGCCCGAAGCTATTCAAATGATATTGAGACTATTTTCATTGTGTAGCCGATCGTGCGAGGGAATCGTGTCGCCGCGCGATTTCAAGGGCGGCTTTGCGACGGCGGCTGTAATAGGCGTTGGTAAAGCGCTGGAGGAGTCGCCGATCGCCCGCGGCAATAAGGGCGAGAAACTCAGCGGACTCAGCTGTCGGGTTGAACATTGTCGCTTCGGCGGGTTGCACGGGCGCCAGCCTTGCATCGAGATTGGCGGCGATCAGGCAGAGCAGTGAATTCGCGGTCTGGCCAGCGAGCGTCACCAATATGGTCCCGCTGTCGAACAGTGTTTCCTCAGCGCCATTGCCCGCGACGTTAGCGGACAGAACGACCGGTTCACTCAGCAGCGAAACCGCCGTGCTCTGCGCGACAGTGTAGAGCTCGCTCAACTCCACCGGGCCAAGCCGGGGTACGAAATAGCCAAGGCCGCGCCGCTCATCGAGCAGGCCTTCGCCCGCGAGGCGGGCCATGGCTTCACGAACCGGCGTTGGGCTGAATTTGCAGCTTTCTGCGCACCTGGCGACCGAGACATGTTGGCCTTCGGGCCAATAGCGCTCGCGTAGTGCCTGACGGATGGCTTTATAGGCTTGTAGATACGCCCTGTCTTCTGAGGTGCCCATGAACATTCTGCGTCCCTTCCAATTCGGAATCATGGAAGTTGCGGTCATGCAAGCCGCTGGCGAGGACAATTTGATCCATATGGGGTTAAATGGAGCACGTTTCGGATATTGGGGTCAAAGCCCGCAGTTGTCTGCCGATTTCCCGCAGCTATTTGCGCATATCACGCCAAAAAATGGCGCGGATTCGGCATTTAGCCGATCCATTTAAAATCAACGGTTTATTTGTGCCTGATTTTCTGGTTTTCTTGTGCAACTGGCGTTGCTCCCTGTCAGCGCCGGGCCAGCCGGAATGCATGGGAAAGATGTGGAGATGAGGGAAAAATCGACCGAAGAGACGCTCGACGTGGAGCTGATCGCGAAGGCCATGCGCATGATCCGCACGGAGCGCCGTCTGAAGCCATCCGAGGTCGCGAAGGTCATGGGTCTCCCTGTGCGGTCCTACGAGCATCTGGAATCTGGCAAGGGGCGGATAAGCTATGAGCGGGTCTGCCGATTTGCCGAGGCAACGAATAGCGATGCCGATGCACTGTGGTCGGTTCTCCAGATCGGGTCGCCGGAGTTTGCTCTGCTCTGCGCTGACAATAAAGGGATGAGTATCGTCATTTCTTTCATGCGCGAACTCCATGAAAAACTCGGCGAGGATATGATATTCCTGGAACCCGGCGCCATGATTGGCGGCATGTCTAGGCTCGTCAATGAATGGGTCGCGCACGTCCGCCAGCGCGACACTTATGCCGAGAAATGGTTGGAGCTGCAGAAAGGCAAATCGCGTAAGTCCGCCGCTTTGCCGGCTGGGTTGAGAAAGGGGCGGCTTGCCGAAACCTGAGCGAGCCATCATGTTCGGTGCATCTTTTCGTCGGAATAACATTTCAAACCAAAAGGGCTTTTTTGTGAAAGTTTAGGTCTCCGCATTGGGCTAACAGCGATAGCTGCCTGCACTTTGGCGCAGTGGATCGCGACGGTTCGGGATCCGCATAGATAGAGCCAACGTGATCCCGACCACCGTCCTCAGAGTCGACGGCCGTCGACCCGAATGCCAGTTCGAACCGCGCCTTTCGAATCTGTCTGCCCTCCAATCACTTGTAGTGGTGCGGCAGGCCGCTATGTCAAAAATTGCGCATCTTATGTTATCATGCTATGCCGCTGAGGGACATGAATGGAGGGTCGGGTGAACGTTTCTGTTGGCGAACGCTGGGAAGGCTTTGTGGAAACCGTGGTTAAATCCGGCCGTTACGGTTCGGCAAGTGAGGTTGTGCGCGAAGGCCTTCGCCTGGTCGAGGAACGGGAGGTCAAGCTAATATCGCTGCGAGACACGCTGAACGCTTCGATCGCCGCGCGTGGCGAACATGACGCTGACGATGTGCGGAGTCATCTGACGCGTGTGTCGGAAGAATTGAACCGCAGCAAAAAACTGAGTGCGTCGCCTCGTCTATCTGACGTCAGCCAGAAACGATCTGGCTGACGTCCTGCGTCGTATCGCGGCTGAAAGCGGGGATCTGGCGGTCGCTCAAGCCTTTGTCGAAAAACTCGTGGCCCGATGCGACAATCTTGCCGATCTGCCCGGTACGCTTGGAACCCATCGCCCTGAATTGCGGTCCGACATCCGGTCTCTTCCGCATCAGGGGTATGTCATTTTCTTTCGTTACGGCGAGGAGCGTGTGGAAATCGTGAATGTTCTCAATGGTCGCCTGGACATCGAGCGTTACTTCGAAGGCCACTAAAGATGAGAATTATGCTGGGCGTAAACGCCGGAGATTTTTGCGGCTGTCCGACATCGATTGACTGCTGATGAAAGAACAGCCCCGACAATGCGGGGCTGCCTTCAAAATTGCAGGTCTATTTGGCGTCCGGCGATCAGCCGTTGGCCGGGGGCACCTCCGCCTTGGCCTTCGCATCCCCATTCAACGCCGGGGCGGCTGTCTTGGCGGCCTTTTTCGGGGCATCCGCAGGTTTGGCCGCCTTAGGCGCAGCAGCCGGCTTGGCCTTGGGCGCGGCTTTCGCCTTGGGAGCGGCAACAGTCTTCACTTCCGGCTTGGCGGCAGCTTCAGTCTTTGCAGCGGGCTTTTCATCCTTGGGTGCGGCGATCGACAGGCGCTTGCGCGCATCAGCCTTTGCCGGTGGGGCCTTGGCCTCTGCGGCAGGCGCTGATTTCACCGGGGTGGAACTCTTCGGCGCGGCCGTTGCCGCGGCCGAAAGAGCAGCAGGCTTCGCCTTGGCATCACCATTCACGGCCTTCTTGGCGGGAGCGGGCTTGGGCGCTGCCTTGACCGGGGCTTTCGACTTTGCCGGAGCGGGTGCGCTCGGGGCGGCAGCGGCCGGCTTCACTTCGGCGGCGGGGGCAGCCGGAGTAACGGACTTGCGGCCAAGGCCGATCTTCGAGGCAACGGCGCGGCGCGCGTCCGAGTAGCTGCTGGCGACCAGCGGATAGCTTTTGGCCAGATTATAGCGGGCGCGATATTCCTCCGGGGTGAGGCCATGCGAGGCGAGGTGGCGCTTCAAAGTCTTATACGGCTTGCCGTCAATCAGGCTCAGAATGTGATCGGGCGAAGACAGGCTCTTACGTACCGAGACAGCCGGCGTGTAAGTCGGCGCTTCGGATTCTGCCGGGGCCGGATTGAGTTCATTGACGAGCGCGGCGCGCGTCGACTGGATCAGGCCGGCAAGGTCGGCACTCGGTACCGTATTGTTGGAGACGAATGCGCTCACCAACTGAACAGTGAGGGTAGTGATATCGGAAGAATTGTTGTCGGCCATGCTCGCGGACCCGTCTTCGAGGGATGTTCTGCGCCTCATGCGCGCAATCCAGAAAAATGTAAATCTCCAATTGCATCGATCAAGACGAGATGAGTGAACGACTTGGCGTCTGCCATGGTTCCAGTTGCGTCTGTCCTGTAAAAAATATGGTGAATCAGATTAAAGTCATGACAGGATCATGTCGATCAACATTGGCCCTATTCGTCGGCGCTCCGCGTCCTTCGGTGTGACTGGCAAGACAGGCGCGATCTGTTGCATGCGTGGCAAGGTGACGGCCTTCGCCGCGAGGTAGACATCGTCGTGAAAACCCATCGCCTCGATGATCAATTGCCGTACTTCGCCGGACTCCCGCGAACGAGCCTCGATCATGAAATCGGGCCTGCATGGTCCGAAGTCGGTTAGTCGATCGAAGACCGGCTTTTCGATCGAGAGATCAATATTCATGCGATTGAGATGCTGCTGGGCTTCCAAAAGCTGTCGCAGGACCAGTCGTTCGAACTCGCTATCTACTGGAACAAAGCGGCGTCCTGAGTAGATGGGCTGTGCATAGGCGCGCAGTGGCGCGAAGCCGCGGGACTCTGGATATTGCCCGATAACGACCAGGGCGAGATAGGGGCCTTTGATGACATTGGTCCGCACCGATGGCGACTGCACGCGATTGGCAATCAGCACCGGATCGCAGCCGGGCACATCGATACTGCTGCCTTGGAAGGCAGGGGCGAACAGGGTGAGGAAAGCCTGGGGCGCATGGCCGTGCGGCCATCGCTCGGAGAGCCTGCGCAGCGAGGCATAGACCTGTTTGCTGTGAAGCGGCCCGGCATGGGTCCAGAACGCGCTCGCCAGTTCCATGCCAGGCGCGATCTCGATCTTGGCGGCGGCCTGTCCCAAGGCTTTGAACTCGTCCCCGATCGACATGGGACGGTGTTGGTGACTGATAGGCTGGCAATGGTTGAGGCCCGCAGCGTCGATCAGTCGCCAGAGTAAGCGCGCGAGACGGGGGATCGACGCGTTTCGCGTACGGTCATCGGTCAAATCCTCTTCCGGCTTTTGGGCGAGATTTTGAGGGGCGGGGCGCAAGACCTCGAAAAAGCCTGCGGGCGGATCAGCCGGGTTGAGAGGGCTTCGCACCTCGGTAATGCGGTTCGTCGCCTGGTCGCGGAAGAAGGGGCAGTCGGTCCGATGTTCGGGCCGCTTCGCACTGGTGAGCCGCCGCAGATAATAGGTTTCCGCTTCGCTCAAATAGGCCGGCGTCAGGATGGGCGGCGGCTGACCCTCCTCCAGGCAATCACAGGCAATCCACTTCTCGCCAATGCGCGCCTGCTGGACGAGGAGAATGCCCGCCTCCTCATCATGATGATCACCCACGCCTTCATACCAGCGGACGAGCGCCATGCGGACAGGGGGAGGGAGGGCTATGCGCCGTGTCTGGAGGCCGTCGCTATTGCGATCAATTAACCACATGAGGGCCTCGCCGAGCGGCACCGAGGGGAGGGGTGTCCGGATGCTCCGAATTGACAGCCGCCATGGCGCTGATCTCCACTTGGGCTTCAACAGTCAGGAGGATGGTATGCACAAGGCGTTGCTGTTTGCTGGAATGATGCTCGTGGGGACCGATGCCGCAGATGCTGCGCCTCCCAGGAATGTGCGGATCGTGCAGATGATCACGATGGGCGGAAGTCCATCTGTAGATGGGGAAAACGGACCGAATGCGATGACCGGCGCAGTCGTCGAACGCCTTGGTGAAGGGCACGTCGCGCTTGCAGGTGGCCCTCATCGTCGATCGGTCGAAATCGAGATGGCGAACAGTTTTGCGGAGCGGGGGCCGGTGCCCATTGATAGCTGGAACGACCTTGGTCGCGGCGGCCCGGCGAACACCGAAACGCCCACGGGTGCCCTGACAATCCCGTCGTGGATGACCCGCTCGCCGCTCTATCCTTCGGCGGCGGCGCGCTGGGTACCGGCTTGCCTGCCCATTGCCTACCGCCCGACAGGGTTTCTCAAGGCGGACGCGGAGAACCGGCGGCAGGGCTATTATGGCCTGATGAGCCAGGTTGCCTGCGAATTCGGCATCCCGGTCGGCCTGTTCGACGCGATGATCATCCAGGAGAGTCGTTATCGCCATCATATTTTCTCGTCCAAAAATGCCTATGGATTGACCCAGCTCATGCCCGACACAGCAGCGGAATTGGGGGTCGATCGCTACGCGGCTGACCAGAATTTGCGCGGTGGTGCGCGCTATCTGCGCCGACAGCTCGATCGTTTCGGTCAGGTCCATCTGGCGCTTGCCGCCTATAATGCCGGGCCTGGCCGGGTTCGCAACGCGACGATCCCGCGCATCCGAGAAACCCGGCTCTATGTCGACGCCATATTGCACAATTGGTCGCTGCTGAGCGGTGTCGCGGTACCGAACCGGCGCATGGAAACGCTGCCGATGCCCGGCGATGGGTGGGACCAAGGCCCATACCGCATCGTGCGAGTTTCGACATTTCAGGAACGGATCAGAAGCGCAGATCGGTGAGCGCATTGCGCCGTTCAACGACGCGGGTGATCTCATGCGCCATGCGCTTGGCAACCGCGTTGGAGAAGGGCTCCGACCATCCACGGCGCAGCTCCGTGCCGTCAGCGCCTTCGATCTGCGCCAGAGCGTCGAGCAGCTTGCGGGGGAGATCGAGATAGAATTCCGCGAGCAGGGGCAAGAGCCGGTTCAGCCGGCTATCGCCATATAATCCGATATGGATGAGTGCTTCGCCCCTGAGCCAGGCCTGCAGGATATGGATGTCGAGCGCGTCGAGCAGCATTGCAAGCTCGGGCACGGTGATCGGCGGCCGCTTGGCCACATTGCGGTGCAGAACAGCGCCCAGGCGACTTTTGCCGATGCCTGTCGCGCCGGAAAGATCGCGGACACTCAGGCGCTTGTGCGCCATATCTTCGAGGATAACGGCAAGAAAGCCCGCCTGCACATCCGCGCGCCTGTCATTGGACCTGGAACTGGATTGATTGGGGTCATCACCGTCAGATTGCCATACCATGTCTTTCTCCCTGTTGGTCGCTCGTTACTTTTCCCCCGGATTTGCGCATAGTTGGGCTAAGAAATGGGCTGCCCGACCCATCGTTCTTGGCCCAAACGGAAAGCTGCTGGCCCTTGAATTCAAGGGACCAACTGACTTGCCGCAGTGCAAGATGCGGCCCGGCGAATTCGATATTCAATCAATTTTCATGCGATTGCGGGAACCGAGTCAAAGGAGCGAGCCCGAGCATCCTGTTTTGCCGCCGGAGCAAGTGAAGTTCTGGTCGGTTTCGATATCATGACGCCCTGAGATGGATGATATCTTCAAATCGGCAAATCCGTGAAGACTGTCCGAATCAGCTTCAATGCAATATTCAACTGTCCGCAATCGCGGGCAGAAATCCGCGAGATCGGACAGTTGCCCGCGAGCGCGGACAGTTTCGCGCAATTTTCTGTCGAGGCTCACGGGATTGTCCATTTATTTTCTGATTTGAGGACTTTTTCGCCGCTTCCTTCTTGGTGAAGAGCCGGAACGCACCCAGCCTTTCTCTGGAGCACGGATCAGCCGCGCTCGGAACATAAGGAACATCTCATGCAGTCTGTTCTGAAACAGGCCGGGCGCTTGGAGATGGCGGTGCTCGCGCTCGCTTTTCTCGGCTTTGCCCTGCTGCTGATGGTTGGCCCCGCCTTTGCCGGCGCCGACACGACCTTCGATACGGCGGAAAACACCTTCACCGGGTTTCTCGAAGGCTCGGGCGGTCGGATCATCACCATCCTCTCGCTGGTCGGCGGGGTCGTGGGTCTCGCATCGGGCCGTTTCTCGCTGGGACAGATCGCCATCCCCGTGGGCGTCGGCGTGGGCGCGGGCACCGGCGTTCCCATCGTCACCTCCACCGTCACCGCGACGATCTGAAGCTTCAAGTGGTCCATAGTGGCTTTCAGCCACGCCGGACCGACAAGAGGGTGGTGTATGGCACAGGACAAATATGTGATCCCGGCTCATCTGGATGATCCTGAATTGATAGGGCTCTGGACGCTGGATGAGTTCCTCGCGCTGATCATACCGTTCACGTGGGGTATCCTGACCCAGCATATCTTCATTGGCGTAGCGCTTGCGGGCGCGGGTTGGTGGGGACTTAAAAAGGCAAAGGCTGGCCGGGCGGGATCATGGCTTTTGCACCTGGCCTATTGGCATCTTCCGGCCGGTTTTACGGGCCTGAGAGCCACACCACCTTCCTATCTCCGGCTGATGGCAGGCTGATATGGACCTTAGCTACCAACATTCGCACCACCAGCGAATCCTGCGGCAACGCAATCTGCTGTTCGCGGCCGTCGCGGCGCTCGGGGCATTCAGCCTGCTGCTGCTGACCATGACCCTTTTTCGCGGTCGGGAGATCGTGCTCCAGCCGGTCCTGCGCTCGCCGCTCACCATTTCCAGTTCGGGCGTCAGCCGGGACTATCTGGAGATGATCACGCGTGATGTCGTGGTGCTGACCCTCGATCGCAATCCGCAAAATCTCGAATATTGGATGGAGAGCGTGCTCGCCATCGCTTCGCCGCGGGCACAGGGCAAACTCAAGGCCGATCTTATGCGCATTGTCGAGGAGCAGCGCGGGTCGTCGATATCGCAGTTCTTCACCATCCAGTCGATGACCATCGATACGAAGGCGCTCAGCTCGGAGGTGACCGGCGAACTCCACACCATCGTCGGCAGCAAGGTCGTCTCCAAACAGCTGCGCACCTTCCGCTACCGCTGGGAATATGCGGGCCTCACCCTGAGGCTCATCGGCTTTGGCATGGTGGAGGATGAGAAGGGCCACCGTGAGAAGGGGAGGGCGTCATGATGTCGGCTTATGTCATCGGCAGCGCAGCGGGCGGCCTTGCCTTTCTCTCCCGTCTCCAATGTTTTGCAAGCCGGATGATCGGCCTGCTCCTGCTCGGGCTGGCGATGCTCCTCATCAGCGCACCGGCCTTTGCCGACCAGAATATCGTGGCGGCCGACAGTGCGCAGGTCGATTGCCAGGCATCAGCCAAGGACCTGACCCGCATCAGCCTGGTTGAAGATGAGTTTGCCAGCGTGTCGAAAATCTCGACCGGCAACCCGACCGAGGATTTCTCGGTGGTGAACGAGCCTGTTCGCGGCGACATCTATCTCTCGGTGCCCGACGGTTTCCAGAAAGGTGCGCTGTCCTTCTTCGGAACGAGCAAGCGCGGCTATGTCTACAAGTTCCTCTGCCGGATCACAGGCGATCAGGCCGCGCAGATCTTCGTCACCAATCCCGCCATCGCTCGTGAGAGAGCGGAGGAGAATAGCCCGCAGGGCAAGATCGGACCGCAGGACGCGGCGGTTGCCTTGATGCAGGCGATGGCCGCCAATGGCTCGGCGCCGGGCTACGAGATGCGGCAGCGTTCGCTCCGCCCTGTCTATGTGGGCACGCTCAAGGTGCAGATGATCGCGGAATATCGCGGCGCGGATTTGACCGGCAAGGTGCTGCGCATCGAGAATAAGGGGGCGGCGGCCATCGAGCTTAATGAAGCGACGGTTGCGCCGTCGGGCACGCTGGCCGTCTCGATCGCCGAGCCGCGCCTCGGCCCCGGCAAGATCACGACCGCCTATCTCGTATCGCAAAATGGGAGGCCCTGATGGCATTGGCTGATCTTTTTTCGCGCAAGCGCCGGACGCTCGATGCCGATCAGGAGGCGGGCGAGGGCGTCTCCCCTGTCAGCGCTGACCTCGCCGGCAACGAGGCCGTCCGCCGCAAGCAGCAACTGCTTCTCGCCGGCGCAGCCGGCATCGGCCTCATCGCCTCCTCCTTCTGGATCTTCAGCGGTGACGAGAAAAAGGAGGATCCCAAAGCCACAAGCGGCGAAGAAATCGATGTCTCGACCAAGGATCTGGTGAACCGCAACCTCTCCCAGCAGGAGTGGATGGCGATGTCGGAAAACCAGTTCCAGGCCCAGGAAAATCAGCTGAAGGCCGTGGGCGGCCAGCAGCGGCGGATGGACCAGCTCGCCTCGCAGGTCGAGGCGCTGAAAGCCCAGAACCAGTCGATGCAGGCCGACGGGCAGCGGGTGCTGACCGCTTATCAGGCAGAAAATGAGCAATTGAAGCGCCAGATTTCCGAGCGGCGCACGGCACAGCCAGCGATGGCAGGCCCTTCCGCGCTCTACGGCCCCAATGGCCCGCAAGTCTATCAGCGGCCCGATGCACCGGGCGACGCAGGTGCGGTGCGCGCCGATGCGCTCCCCCGCGGCAATGAGGTCAAGATGGTGAGTTTCACCAGCAGCGATAGTGGGATCGCGTCCAAGGTCGCCAAGGGCAATACCGTCTATACCGACAGCCCCAATTATCTCCCGCCCAACAGTTTCGCTCGCGCGCGGGTGATTGTCGGGGTCGATGCAAGCGCGGGCGTCAACAGCCAGACCGATCCGTTGCCCGTCGTGCTGCGCATCACCGGTCCCGCTCGCTCGGTCTTCGCCAATGGCAAGCTGCTCACGACCAAAATCGAAGGCTGTCTCATCAATGGTGCCGCGCGCGGCGATCTCTCGAGCGAGAAAGTCTATGTGAAGCTCCAGAAGATGACCTGCCCGCAACCGGGCGGCCGCTATGCGGTGTCCGAGGTCAAGGGGTTCATCGCCTTTGGCGGCAAGACGGGCGTGCGCGGCCGGGTGGTGTCGCGCGAGGGATCGCTGGTCACCCAGGCCTTCATGGCGGGCCTGGTGGGCGGCTTTGGCCGCGGCTTTTCGGCCAATGCGAACAGTGTGTTCCAGGGCACCAACATCTCGACCAATGGCAAGCGTGACAAGCTCTCGACCGGGGACATCCTCGAAGGCGGGCTTGGCGAAGGCGTCGCCCAAACCGGCGACATTGTGTCCAAATATCTGATCGAACGGGCCGAGCAATATCAGCCGGTGATCGAGATGCCGACCGGCATCGATGTCGAGATCGTCTTCCTGGAGGGTGTTTATGTTCGCAACTAGGCTGCGGCGCCTTGGGCGCTTCCTCTCATATCGACCTGCATCGATCGGGTTAGCCTTCGGTTGCGTCGGCCTCGCGAGCCTCAGCCTCGCGGCCGATGTTGGCGGCGCGGAGGGCGGGGTCAGAGAGGCGCTGAAGGCCCGGCTCCCCAAGACCCAGGTTGGCGCAGTCGATTGCCAGAAGGTCAGTGGCTTGTGCGAAATCACCGCCGGCGCCAATCTCTTCTATGTCGATCCCGCCGCACGCTACCTCATCATCGGCCGTGTCTATGACATGCAGACCCGCCAGGACCTGACGGCAGCCAAGCTGCTGGAGATGAACCCCGACATGCTGGTGGGCGCGGCAGCCTCGGCCAATGCGGCGGCGAACCTGACGGGCGAGGATGCGCAAAAGGCCGCCTTCGCCGCTGCCGCCAAGGGTGGCCGGATGGAAAAGCCGACACCGGAACGCCGATCGCCCAAGCTCTCACTCGAAAGCCTCGGCAAGGACGGCGCCATCATCTGGGGCAATCCGCAGGGCCAGAGCCTCACCATCTTCACCGATTTTCGCTGCAGCTATTGCCGCGCGCTGTCCAATGTCCTGCGTTCGATGAACGTCAAGGTGATCGAGCGGCCGATATCGGTCCTGGGCAGCCGCGACATTGCCGACCGCGTCTATTGCGCGAAGGACAAGGAGCGGGCCGTACACGCCGCCTATGCCGGAGAGCCGCTGGCGGGCGGCGCGACCTGCGACACGTCGGGGCTTGATGCCAATGAGGCTTTTGCTCACAAACACGGCCTCAATGGCACGCCGGTCATCGTCCGCAGCGACGGTGCGGTGCTGGAAGGGTATCGCCCGCGCGAATTTCTCGAAGCCTGGCTTAAGGACGCACGGTCGTGAGCGGGGCCGTCACGACAAGGCCGCTGGCCGCGATGATCAGCAGCGTCCTGGCTTGCCTTCTTTCAACCGGCTGCGCGAGCCTTGGCGGTAATGTGAAGGGCAGTTTCGCCTGCGCCGCGCCCGATGGCATTTGTGCGCCGAGCGCGGTCATCGATGATCGAGCGCTCGCCATGATCACCGATGATCCCTCGGCCACGCCGACCCCAGCAGGGCCCTATGAGGAGCAGCGCAAGAGTCCGGCGGCCACCAAGGTCGCGGCGGCTGAGCCGGTGCGCATGGCGGTCAGCGCCGACGCCACGCGCAGCCGCGAGCGGTTGATGCGCATTGTGTTCCCGGCTTTCATCGATGAAGGCGGTCGGCTCCATGAAGCGAGCGCCATCCGCGCCGTGGTCGCCCAGGGAGAATGGCAGAGCGCGCCCGAACCTCAGGAAGCGGTCCTGCCGCGCAACGCGTTTTCGGCCGCGCCGCAGATGCAGAGCCTGGCCGAGGCCGTCACTACCACCGAACCACCGCTCGCCGTTGATCCCGATCTGCCGACGCCGGCAGCCGTCGAAGCGGCGCGGGCGCGGAAGGCGGATCCCGTAGCGGCCATCAAGGCTGATGTGGCGCGTCGGCTTGGGACCGCCGCGCGGGCCGGTTCGCCGTCGGTTCCGACACCTTCCGCGCCGCAAGCGGCCTCATCTACCCCAGCGGCGCTTCCGAGCAAGCTGGTTCCGGCGAAAGGCGCCGCCGCAGTTTCCGTGCCCGCGTCGCCTAAGCCGGTCGTCCAACCCATCGTGCGGGCAACCGCCTTTCCTGCCGCCATCCCGGAGGATGAATGATGGCTGATCCCAATATTTTCGAGCGCCTGATGGCGGGGATGCTGGGCGACACCAAGCGCCCGGACAGCGGCCGCCCGGATCTCGGCGTCCCGATGCTGGCGCATTGGTTGCCCTACCGCAGCTACGACGCGAAGAGCGGCATCTTCTACAACAGCGCCTCGCGCGGCTTCGTGCTGGAGGTGGCGCCGATGGTGGGCGCGGATGAGCGCAGCGGCGAGATCCTTGCGCAATTCCTCTCCGAAGCGATCCCGACGCCCGGCTGCCTGCAATTTCACCAATGGATGAGCCCGCGCGTCGGCGAGCTGCTCTCCAAATGGTATGTGCCGCGTTACCGGGCGCACGGGATTTACGAGCGCATGGCCAAGCACCGGGTCGAGCATATGACCCAGGGCGTCTGGACCTCGCTCTCGGCCGACGCGCCCTTTGGCCTGCGAAACCACCGTGTCGCCATCTCCTATTCGACGCCGGAAAGTTCGCGCGTCTCCAACGAGGAGATTGTCGGCGTCATGGACGGGCTCATTTCCGCGCTGGCCTCGATCAACGTCACCGCCCGCAAAATGGACCCGCCCGCGCTCATCGCGTGGATCGACGACATCACCTCGCCCACCACCGCGCCGGGCGACGACGCGGTGAGCTATAATGCGTTCGATCCCATCGCCGACCAGGCGATCCGGCGCGATGTCGAGATGCGGGTTGAGGCGGATCGCATATTGCTGCGCACCGAGCGCTTCCGTCCCACCGGCCGCGAGATCGACGGTACCCCCGAGATCGGCGAGATTTACCCCGACACCTTCGATGTCCGCTCCTTTTCGGTGCGCAACTTGCCCCAGCGCTGGGCGCCTTGGGATGTCGCGCGGCTGATCGGCGACATGTTCACCGACAAGCTGCGCATGCCCTGTCCGGTCGCCACCAATCTCTGCATCGATTTTCCCGATGTCGAGGCAGCGTCCAGCAAGGCGGGCTTCAAATTCATGCGCACGACCAGCCTGGCCGACAGCAAGTCGGCGCGCTTCCTGCCGCAATTGAAGGAGCAGAGCCAGGAATGGCGCTATGTGAATGACGAGATGAAGCAGGGACGCAAGCTCGTGCGCCTCTTCTATTCGGTTACGGCCTTCTCGCCCAAGGGGAAGGGGGATACCCATGAGCGGGTCCTCAAATCCGTCTATCGCGCGGCGGGCTGGGATCTGCTCGACGATCGCTATCTCCAGGTCATGGGCCTGCTCTGCGCCATGCCCATGACGATGGCGAACGGCCTTTCCAAGGATCTCGAGCGCATGAAGCGGATGCGCACGATGCTGACCACTACGGCCGCCAATCTGGCGCCGATCCAGGGCGAGTATCTGGGCGGCCGGACGCCGCATCTGCTGTTGATCGGCCGGCGGGGCCAGCCCTTCTTTTGGTCACCCTTCGAGAATGCGGCGGGCAATCATAATGTCGCGGTGTTCGGCAAATCGGGGTCGGGCAAATCGGTCGCCCTCCAGGAACTCTGCGCCTCGCTCTGCGGCGCGGGCGCGCGGGTGGTGGTGATCGACGACGGTCGCTCGTTCGAGCACAGCGCCAAGCTCCAGGGTGGCGCCTTTGTCGAGTTCACCATGTCCTCGGGCTTCTGCCTCAATCCCTTCAGCATGATCGACGCCGATCTCGCCGCGCGCGACGAGGATTATCAGCTCGACTGCATGGCGATGCTGAAAGCCATTGTGAACCAGATGGCCCGCCATATCGACCGGCTGAACGATACCGAGCGGGGCCTCATCGACGGGGCGGTGAATGAGGTCTGGGAAGAAAAGGGGCGATCCGGGTGCATCGATGATGTGATCGCGGCGCTCGACCGGACCGGCAACGAACTTGCCAATGCGCTGGGCATCGCCATGCGGCCCTTCTCGTCGCGCGGTACGTTCGGCAAATTTTTCGAAGGCGAGGTGTCGTTCGAACTGTCGGCGGACCTCACCGTCTTCGAGCTTTCCGATCTTTCCGCGCGCGAGGAATTGCGCAGCGTGGTGCTCACCGCGATCATGTTCCTCTCCCAGCAGATGATGCGCAAGATTGACCGATCGATCCCCAAGGCCTTGCTCCTGGACGAGGCCTGGCAGATGCTGCGCGGCGGCGCGATGGCGGACTTCATCGAGACTTATGCGCGCACCTGCCGCAAATATGGCGCGTCGCTGGTAACGGCGACCCAGTCCTTGAACGACTATTATAAGTCGCCAGGATCGATCGCGGCACTCGAAAATAGCGACTGGTTCGTCATTCTCCAGCAGAAGCCGGAAACCATTGCCGACTTCAAGAAGCATGACCGCTTCGAGATGGATGACTATACCGATGCATTGCTGCGGTCGCTGAAACGCAACGGTTTTGAGTATTCCGATATCATGATCAAGGGACCCGAGACATTGGCGGTCGGCCGCCTCGTGCTCGATCCCTATAGCGCGACGCTCTTTTCATCGAGCCCCAGGACCTTCGCTGCGATCGAACACCTGGTGGCGCAGGGTCTCACCATGGAGCAGGCGATCGAGCGCGTCGCATTCCCGGACATGCCGGAAAAATGGTCGGCGGACCCGGGCGATCTTCCCCTGACAGCGGAGTGATGGAGTCATGCGAGAACTGACAATCAGTGCTAGTGAGGAGATCGTGCGGAGAGCGGAGCGGCGGCGGTCGCGCCAGTTTTGGGCGGGCCTGGCAGCGCTGACGCTGAAACTGGCGGGCTTTTTGGCCACGACCCTGCTCCTGAGCTGGGGTCTCCTTGCCCTGTTCTTCTTCGCGATCGGCGGCTTTTCAATCGATGGCATGGTGATCCAGCTCCATAATTTCACCACGCGCTATTTGGCGGCCGATCCTGCGCGGCTTGCCGCTTTCCGGCACTTGGCCGTCGCCATCTATTGCGGCGCGGCCCTTCTCCTCATGATCCTGCGCCGCCATCATATCCTGCCCGCGCCGCAGAGGAGCGCCCGCCATGGCTGAGCAGCAGGAACTCGATCTGCCCGCGCCGGACCCCGTCCTCCGTCCACGCCGTACCAGCCTGTTTGCAGGCTTCACCCGCGGCCAGCTTCTGGGTGGCGCGGCGTTGGCCGCGGCCCTGGTCTGGGGCATGTGGGTCACCAAGACCTTGCTCGCGCCACCGGCCGAGCGGATCGTGTCGGCGCGCCTCTCGACCATTGTCGGCGAATATGTCCAGGCGCAGGCGCATTCGGCATCCTCGCCCGCCCAGGTCGAGGCCGAAATGCGCCGTTTCATGGGCACGCTCGACCAGGAGTTGCAACGACGCTCGCGCCAGGGCGAGATCGTCATGGTGGGCGAGGCGGTCCTGTCCAAAAATGTGCCGGACATCACCGAGAGCATCAAAAAGGCCGTCTATGC
Organism: Sphingobium sp. PNB; assembly: GCF_019873065.1. Lineage (NCBI taxonomy): Bacteria > Pseudomonadati > Pseudomonadota > Alphaproteobacteria > Sphingomonadales > Sphingobiaceae > Sphingobium > Sphingobium sp. PNB. The sequence continues at coordinate 34,211 of NZ_JAINEZ010000009.1, read as the reverse complement.
CTCGGGCATCGCCATGCCAAAGCAAGCGAGCGCCCAGCAATTGCTGAGCCTTCAGCGCGAGACCGGTGGTCTTGAAGGGCCAATGCCAACTCCACAATCGCAGGCGTCTGCTCCGTCGCCGATGCCCGCCATGCCGTCGCCCGCCGGAGCCTCGTCACCATTCGCGCCCGTGCCTCTGGCAGGTGAGTATCCCGGCGGGATGGGCGCTTCGGTCTCAAGCTTTGGAGGGCACGATGGCGCTGGTGGTCAGTGATAGCCCGCGCGTATCGGGCTGGCGTCCGCGCAAGCGGCTCTGGGCGCTGCTCGGCATCGCCGTCATCGGCTATGGCGCCTGGCAGGCCCTTCACGGTTGGCGCGAGCGCCATGCGGTGCTGATCAACCTCACCGACTCGCTGCCCAACTGGGCGTTCCTGATCCACCGCACCAAGGTTCCGGCGCGCGGTGACTATATCTTCTTCGATCCGCCCGCCAATGCGCTGGTGCGACGGCACTTCGGGAACCCAACGCCGCTATTCGGCAAGATTGTCTACGGCATGCCGGGCGATGTCATCAGCCATGACGGCACCGACGTTCGCATCAACGGTCGGCCGGTCGCGCATAGGAAGGCGCGTACGCGCCTCGGCGAGCGGCTAACGCCGGGACCGACCGGCGTGATCCCGAATAGCTGCTATTATGTCGGCACGCCGCACAAGGACGGGTTCGACAGCCGCTATGGCGAGATTGGTCTTGTCTGCGCGCGGCAAATCTTCGGGGCAGGGGTGCCCGTGCTGTGAGGGTGCTGCTCACCGTCCCCATCGCCGGCGCTGCGCTGGCGGGTGCCCTGCTGATCATCGGCCCAATGCGTTCGGAAGCGCGGGACTATGGCGCGGTCGGCCAAACCTTCCCGGTCATCGAACCCGATCTCCTGGCCACTATCGAAGCGCGGCTGAAACGCGCCGAGGCGAGCGGCGAACTGGCGCGGATGAACGCGGCTTTTGCCAAGAGGGTGGAAGCCAAGGTCCGCCGGCCCGATCCCGTGGCCGGAATCACGCCTGCGCAGGCGGCGCGCAGCTGGCAGTTCGATCCGACGGTCACGCTCGAGCAGGATATCAGGGACCAGAAGGGGACACTTATTGCGGCGGCGGGGCAGAAGATCAATCCGCTCGATTTTGTGCGGCTCACCCAGGCGCTGGTGTTCGTCAATGGCGACGACGCGGCCCAGATGACCTGGGCGACGACCCGGTACAGCGACGCCAAGGCGAAGATCATCCTGGTCAGCGGCTCACCGATCGATGAGATGACCAACCGCAAACGCCGTTTCTATTTCGATCAGGAGGGGCGGCTTACCGCCAGGTTCGGCATCCAGCACACGCCCGCCGTGGTGCGGCCTGCGGGCCGGGTCATGCAGATCGAAGAGCTGCTGCTCGACGCGAAGAGGGCCGGATGATGCCGCTCTGGCTCGATCTCCTGCGCACGCCGATGGCGGCGCCCGAAACCCGGTTCCTGCGGGCGATGCGGCATGTCTGGCAGGGTCTTTACCTCGCCCTCGCCACCACCATCCTGCTGCTCGACCCATTGAAGCAACTCCTCGGCAGCAGGGCCTCGCTCCTCATCGCCGGGCTCATGCTCCTCACCGCCACCCACAGCCTCATCTATCTCCGCGTCAAGAATCGGGCGGACACGGAGTGGCTCACCCAAGCCGGGGAGGGCGAATGATGCGCAGCCTTCGCGCCTTGCTGATGATCCTCGGCCTGCTGGCGGCGTTCGCTCTCACCCCGCAGCGCGCCGAGGCAGCGGGGCCGACCTGTCACGGCAAATTCGCCAATCCCATCACGGATGTCTGCTGGTCCTGCCTGTTTCCTCTTTCGGTCGGCGGCACGAAGATCTGGCCGGGCAACCGGCCCGATACCGGCAATCCCGCCTCGCCCATCTGCGCCTGCGCCGACCCGCTCCCGCGCATCGGCATTTCGGTCGGCTTCTGGGAACCGGCACGCCTCGCCGATGTCACCATGAAGCCCTGGTGCTTCCCCAATCTCGGCGGCATCCGCGTCGCGCCCGGCTTCGATATCGGCCAGGGCTATATGACCGGGCCCTCGATGGTCGGGGGGCGCTCGCAAAGCACCGCCAAATGGCATGTCCACTGGTATGTCTATCCGCTGCTCTATTGGATGGAGGTATTGACCGACTTCGTCTGCTTCGAGCAGGCGAGCTTCGACATCGCCTATATGACTGAGGTCGACCCGCTCTGGCAGGATGATGCGCTCTCGGGCCTCATCAACCCCGAAGCGATCGTCTTTGCCAACCCCGTCGCGCAGGCCGCTTGCGCCGCGGACTGCATCGCGGGCACCGTCGGCGTGCCGCTCGATCCGCTCTTCTGGTGTGCGGGCTGCCAGGGGTCCATGTATCCCATGAACGGAAATATTCCCTCATCGATCGGCCATGTGCAATCCTCCCGGCTCGCCCTGTCGCGCTTCGCCTACAAGATGCACCGCCAGGCGCTGGCCTGGGGGACGATGGGGTCCAAGGGCCTGTGCAAGAAATATCTGATGCCGATCATGCGCAAGCAGCAATATCGCTTCCAGATGGTGAACCCAATCCCGACGGTCTCGGGACGTTTCGCATGTTCGGCGATCGGCGCCTCGACCTTTCCGCCCGACGCGGGCCGGGCCTTCCCCGCCGTCGGCGAGGATATGGGCTATCTGGTCTGGCGCAAGCGCAACTGCTGCGTGTTTTAGGGGAGGGACGCCATGCATCTCGCCAGGATCGGGCTTGCCGCCCTTTTCGCCACCGCCGGCCTCTCGGCACTGCTCGCCCAGACTGTCGAGGGGATCGACGTCCAGGCGGTCAAGAAGCGCGCGGCGGACATGCAGGCGGAAGCGAATGCCTTTGTCGATGAGGTCAAGGATCGGGGCGACGCATTCCGGGAAGAGGCGCTCAGCGTGCATGAGTACGGCACGGAAAATATGAAGCGGGTCGCCGCGAGTGATCTCCCGACCGGACCTGCCGGCCCCATCGACTTTGACGCGATCGTCGAGGGGGCGGCGCAGAATCTCACCGCCAAGCCCGGCGAGGCACCGCAGTTCATCGCCTTTGCCAGCCTCTCCATGCCGCCAGCGTCTTTAAAGCAGATGGTGCGGGATACAGCGGCGGCCGGCGGCATCGTCGTATTTCGCGGTTTTCCCGGCAACAGCATGAAGGTCTTCGCCGGCCAGCTTGGGAAAATCGTGGACGAACAGGATATGGCGAATATCGGCATCGATCCACGTCTCTTCCGCGCCTTCGATGTGGCGGCGGTCCCGACCTATGTCGCGGTCTCCTCCGATTTTGACGTCTGTGCGGGCTTTGATTGCCAGACACGGGTGCCGCCGCATGACCGGATGACGGGCAATGTGACGGTCCGCTATGCGCTCAGCAGCTTTGCGGAAGGCCATGGGCCAGGCGCACAGGTTGCAGGAATCGCGCTCGCTCATATGGACCGGGCAAAGCCGTGAGATACAGGGCCGCGCTGCTGCTGCTGATCAGCGCTGCGGCCGCGGCAGCGCCATTATACGCGCAAATGACGCAGGAACAGGCGCGGGAAGAGGGGAAGGGTCTCGGCAACGCCATGCGGTCGAACGGCGCGCTGGTGCCCAGCGAGCAATCGCAGGCTGAGGCCGTGCCGGGCTATGCTGGGTCGAGCCTGCAGCAGGGGGACTATTTCGATGACCCTGAGAAACTCGAAAATGACAGTGCGGCGCTCAAATCCACGAGCGAGAGCTACCGGATCACCACGGACGCGGATCGAACACGGGCGACCTTCGACAATGACGAGATCAAGTCGACAGCCAGCAGGGCGACCACGATTGAGAATGATCCGGGCAGCTATTTGCAGGGCCAGGAGATCGGCGGCACGAGTGGCAGTTGCACCGCGCTGCCGCCGGGCGACGGGCAGTCCAGCAGCTATGAGGCAACCTGCAATGCCGGCGCCAGCGTTGACCAGAGCCAGCCCAGCTGCACCGTGCCCCAGGTTCCGCAGTTTGAGGAGAAGACGGCATACCGGTACAGCTGCGGCTACTGGTATAATGAGGTGTGGCATAAGCAGATCCGATGGGATCCCAACACGAGCAGCAGCAGTTGCACCGGCTTTGAAACCGCCCCGACGTGTAGCCTCGAAAGCACGAGCTTCACCGTAGAGCGCCGCTATGTGGGCCGCCTCAATAAGGATCGCTCGCTTTATCAATCCAACACCGTGCGCACCTATAGCTGCACGGCGCCCGCAGCGTCGACAAACGGCAAGAAATATTGCGATGCCTTCGGCTGCTTCACCCCGGCGCCGGTGGTGGACTTAGGGAGCGGCACGACCAAGGTGCATGTCGGAACGGCGGATGACCTGGCTTCCTGCGTTGCGCCGGTCCGCAATGGACAATGCACGCTCACATCGTCGGTCTGCACGGACAGCGAACCCAGGACCCGGATGGTCGATGGGGTGAGCGTCACACAGGATTGCTGGGCCAAAGCGAACAGCTACCAATGCACCATTATCGGCGAGGGCAATGACTGCGCTGATCTGGAGGCCAATGCCCAATGCAGCTTCCTGCGCAAGGAATGCATCGATGACGAGGAGGATCCGGCCTACGACCCTGGCGCCTGCAAGGTCTTTGAAAATGTCTATCGCTGCCCGGTGCCGCAGAGCGAACGGGGTGCGGAGAAGCAATATATTTGCGGCGGCGACGTCTACTGCATCAACGGCGACTGTGAACCGATCGTCCGTGAGGCCTCGACCGAGTTCAAGGACGCGCTGGTGGCGCTCCACTCGATCGACCAAGCCGGCAAGGAGTTTGACGAAAATAATTTCACCGTCTTTTCAGGGGAACGGGACAGCTGCCACAAGCCGGTATTTGGGCTCATCAACTGCTGCGCGGGGAAGACCTCCGGGCTGTTGACCATCGGCGCGGGCGCGGCGGCGCTTGCCGGCGGCCCCGCCGCGATCGCGGCGTTGGCGACGCCTTTCTTGACGCTCTTCGCCTGCTCGCAGGGCGAGATGAAGCTCGATATCAAGGACCGGATGGGCTTTTGCCACAAGGTCGGCACCTATTGCTCGTCCAGCATCCTGGGCATCTGCAAGACCAAGCGTACCGCCTATTGCTGTTTTGAGAGCAAGCTCTCGCGCATCCTGCAGGAACAGGGCCGTATCCAGCTGAACAAGCCCTGGGACAAGCCCAAGAAGGAGCAGTGCAAGGGCTTTACCATCGAGGAGTTTGCGAGCCTCGATCTCTCGGTGATGGATTTTACCGAAGTCTATTCCGAGTTCATGGACGCGGCCAAGCTGCCTGATGAAGTCCAGACCATGACGGACATTCAAGCGAAGATACAGGGATATTATGATCTCCATGGCCAATGAGATGATGGCGCCCCGCGCTCCCTTTGGATGGGACATGACCGCCTTCGAGCTTGCCATCTTCATCTGCGTCTATCGCAGCCCTTCGCCGATGCGCGCGCAGGAGATTCACGATGGAGTAGGGCGATGGTTCGACTGCGGGATTCCGGGTGAGTCCCTTGCCGATAGCGTCGGCCACATGACCGGGCGCGGCTGGCTCATCAAGCGCGGCGACCGGTTTCGCGCAACCATCCAGGGCCGCGACATGGCCCGACCGCTCATGAACGGCATCATCCGCATGCTCGACCAGGGCACGCGGCTGCTCGATGTCGCGCTGATGATGTCGGTGCTGCAGCTCACCAAGGGGGAACTGGACAGCGCGCCCGGCGGCCATTGAGGTCGCGTGTTTAAGGCAAGGAGGGTCGATAAAATGGCGATGAAAAGCGTGCTTGTGGCGTGGATGCTGGCATCGGCCATAATTTCCGCTCCCGTCCACGCGGACGAACCCGGTGCGGCGACCGATGGCGTGGAGCAGTCCGATGCGGGAGACGATTTCTATTGCCGGGAACGCCGCCTCGGCCAGTGGTTCTATTGCGTCAGGCCCAAGGCTGAACCGGAAAAGCCAGCGCAAACGCCCCAGCAAAGCGCCGCCGATCGGATGGCGGCGATCACGAAGGAACTGGATGAGCTCAAGGCACGAGCGATCCTCGAACCGACAGAGCAGAATGTCATCGCCTATGTCCGTTTCCAGCGGGAGCAACTCGATCGCGCCTCGACCTTCTCAGACACCTGGCAGCGGGCGCTCTGGCAGAACCCCGATCTCGATTACACGCTTCAGCGGCCGGTCAGTACGGTCGGCAAGCGCGCCTGGCTCGATAATCGCAAGGCCGATCGAGACGCAGTGCTGGAAACATTGGGGCAGCGCTACGGGCTTTTCTATTTCTACGCGCAAAGCTGCGGCGCCTGCGAGATATTCGGGCCGATCCTCAAATCCGTGGCCGACAGCCATGGCATGGCGGTGATGGCGGTGTCGATGGACGGCGGGCCGAACCGCGATTTTCCCGATTATGTGGTGGATGCGGGCCAGCGCGTGCGCATGGGTGTGCCGGGCAACGAGACGCCGGCGCTGGTCCTGTTCGACACCGCGACCAAGCGGACGGTCCCCGTCGGGTTCGGGATGCTGAGCGCCGACGAGATCATGGATCGGATATTCATGCTGACCAACACCAAGGTGGGGAGTGATTATTGATGGCACAGCCAAGCAAAGACAGCAGGCTCCGTTCTCTACTTCAGCGCGGGGCTGCTGCCGTCACCCTGATGACGGCGGTGCATCTGAGCGTCATCGGCGTTGCCGACGCCAATGTGGCGTCCGAGATGAACAGCTTCTTCAATGATGCGGGGGGCGCTGCCAACATCACCGGGCCCACCGCCTTCCAGGGCCAGTCGGCGGGCTATTATTCGCTGGGCAATGTCTGGACGCGCTTTCCGCAGAAAAGCGTCTCGCCCTTCAACCTCCAGCTTCCGAGCGCGCGTGCGGGCTGCGGCGGCATCGATCTTTTCTCAGGTTCCTTCTCCTTCATCAACGCGTCCGAGATCGTGGCGATGCTCAAGGCCACCGCCAACAATGCGCTGGGCTTTGCCTTCAAGCTCGCGATCGATTCCGTCTCGCCTGAAATCGGCAAGGTCATGGACGAGTTCAGCCAAAAGGCGCAACTGTTGAACCAGATGAACATCTCCAGCTGCGAGACCGCGCAGGCGCTGGTCGGCGGCATATGGCCGCAGATGGACACGACCCGCGCCACTATCTGCGAGGCGGTCGGCAACAGCCAGGGTGTCTTTTCCGATTGGGCCGCCTCGCGCCAGGGCTGCAATAATGGCGGGAGCCGCGACAGCACAATCGCGGGTAATTCCGACGCGGCGATGAAGGACCAGCTGGTCGGCGAGAAGCATAATTATACCTGGGAGGCGCTCAGCAAATCCGCCAAATTCGGGGCGTTCGACCAGGAATTTTCCGAATATGTGATGACGTTGGTCGGCACGATCGTCACGACGCCCTCGACCGATGCCAGCGTCGGCGGCAAGGTGGTGATGTTCGGGCCTGCCGAGGATGCGGTGGTGACGGCGCTGCTCGATGGCACCGAAGGCGGCTCGGCGGTCAAGATTCTCAAATGCAATGATGGGGATTGCTATGATGTGGGTGAGCAGACGTTGACCATCCCCCGGGCGAGCGCCCTTCGCCCCCGCATCCAGCAGATGATCGATGACATGTATGGGAAGGTCCGCTCCAACACGGCGCTCACCGCCGCTGAACGCCAGTTGCTCAACCTCGCCACCGTCCCGCTCTACAAGATCCTGACCGTTTACGCCTATGCGCATACGCAGCTCACCTATGGCGAAACCGAGGCGCTGTCGGAGATCGTCGCGGTCGACCTTCTGAACGCCATGCTCGACAATATGATGGACCGGGTCGAGCAGTCGAAGGTCCATTATCAGACGGCCGACCAGGCGACCGCCGATCAGTGGAAGCAGCAGATCACCGCAGCCCGGCAGCGCTTCTCCCAGCGCGAGATGAAGCTCAACACCAAGCTCCAGGTGACCATGCAGGTGATCAACCGGACCATGGCACTGGAATCTACGCTCCAAAACAGCATGTCGCCAGGCATGGCCGCGGCATTGAGCTTCTCACGCGGGCTGTCCGCCCAGGGCCTCAACTAGGCGGGAGGGACGGGCGATGCTGGAGGTCTTCACGGTCGGCGGCGGCGAATATCTCGTCAACACCTTCAACGCCGTCGCGGCCTGGTCAGGCGGCGGGGGCTATCGCTCTATGATCCGCGTCGCCATGGTGATGGGCCTTATCTACTCGCTGTTCGTCGTCGCCTTCACCCTGAACTACAAGGCCTGGCTCAACTGGTTCCTGCAGGCGACGCTTATCTATATGTGCTTGATGGTCCCGACGGTCAGCATCAAGGTGACCGACCGCATCAATCCCAGCCTTGCCCCTGCCACCGTCGAAAATGTGCCGTTAGGCCTCGGCGTACTGGCAAGCTTCACCACCCAGATCGGCGATTATCTGACCCGCACGGCCGAGACCGTGTTCGTCATGCCAAGCGAGCTCAATTATTCCACCAACGGCCTCATCTACGGCGCGCGGCTCTTTGACGCGACCCGCAATTTCATCATCCGCGATGCTGAATTTTCGACGAACCTTGAGCAATATATGAAGCAGTGCGTGTTCGGCGACATCATGCTCTATCAAAAATCGCTGACCGATTTGGCCAAGGCGACCGATCTCTGGGCGGCGATCGCCACCGAGGCGGAATCGCGCTCACAGGAATGGCTCGAACGCAGCGGCACCACGGTCACGCCTTATATCGTGACCTGCCGCCAGGCCTATCAGATGCTCGACGCGCAATGGGCACCGATGATCGATGCGCATGCGCCGATCTGGGGGAAGGAAGCCTATCCCAAGCTCAGCAACACGCTGGCCGCCGACAAGCTCAAACATGACATCCCTGTCGTCAATGGCGCTTTTACAGGGTCCGGCGATGGCTTTGCCCAGGCGATGCGCCAGAATACGGCGATCAACGCCTTCATGCAGGCGCGTAACAATATGGTGGGTGGGGCGGCGGCCGGCGCGATCGACAGCTTCGCGCAGACCCGCGCCGACATGCAGGCGCGCAACACCTATAACAGCATCGCCCAGCAGGCGATGGCCTGGGTTCCGATCCTCAACATCGTGCTGACGGTCGTCTTCTTCGCCATGTTCCCGGTGATTTTCCCGCTGTTCCTCATGCCGCAAACCGGGGTGTCGGCGCTCAAGGGCTATGCGACGGGCTTTTTCTATCTCGCTGCCTGGGGACCGCTTTATGTGGTGCTTCACATGATCTGCATGACGCGAGCAGAGGAAGCCGCGACCGGCGTGGCCGAGGGTGGCATGACGCTCGGATCCTATGCCGGCATTGGCGCGGTCAACGCTGAAACCGCGACGATCGCCGGGTTCATGCTGATGAGCGTGCCGTTTCTCGCCGCCGGGCTCGCGCGGGGCGCCATGTCGATCGCCGGCCAATCCATGTCGATGCTGGCGCCGGCGCAGAATGCGGCGGAGGCAGCCGCGCTCGAGCAGACCACCGGCAATTACGCCTATGGCAATGTGAGCTGGGCAAACCAGACGTCCAATATGCGGCAGAGCGACCAGTGGAACACTGCGGCGACGTACCAGGACGGTGGGCCGGCCTATAGCTTCCGCAATGACAATGGGTCCGTGATGTCGGCGTTCGGCAATGGCAGCGAGGTGATCGACATGCATCAGGCGATTTCGCGCCTTGATGTCGAACCCCGCGCATCGACCGGCTTTGTGTCCGAACTCAGGGAGCAGGCGAGCGTCGCGGAGCGGCAGGCCAAAGCTTATGAAGCCGCGGCTTCGGACATCCTCACCAGTACCCACACCAATCGCAGCGCCTTTGGCACGTCGAGTGAGCAAAGTTCCGGGTGGGACAGCAGCCGCGGACGCTCATCTGGGACGTCGATCGAACGGTTCGATCGTAACACGGCGTCGTCCAGTGCAGGAACAGAGGAGAGGTCGTCGGTTGGTCAAAGTCAAAGCATTTCGCAAGGTCATGATAGGACGGCTGGAACAATTGACGCCGTCGCTGGCGAGATACGTGCCGGCATCGGTGGTGCAGGGGCTGGTGCAAAGGGAAAAAGCGGCCGCGGTATTGGTAGCGTATTACCAGGTGTTGGTGGGACAGTTAGCAAAACCGGGCAGCAAATTGATACGATGCGTCACAGCAACTCCGATCAACGAAATACGGAATCAAATAATTCCTCTTCGGTCAATATGCGTGACGAGCATGCAAATGGTTCAAATGCCAACGAGACGCTTGGAACCTATGACCGTGATGGAACATTCGATCGGGCTTCAATGTCTGCGAGTTCATCCAGAAGTACGGAGGATTCACTTTCGCGCGCCAAATCGTACCAAGAGACCGCACGAAAACTCCACGAACTATCGGAGCAGCTTAGTCGTGACGCGAGCTATGCCGAAACCCATGGAATGCAACTAAGCGCCAATCTTTCGCAAGAATTAGCGGATTGGTATCGCATGGAGCAGTCCCGCAATCCTGGAATGGGTGCTCCAGAATTGTGGGTGACCACGCTGACCGATCAGCAGCGTGATGCGAGGAATGCGTTGATCGGTTCATGGATGCAGCAAAAGCAATCGGCGATCCGAGAGGATGTGCAGGAATTGATACATAGCCCAAACCTTGTGGACGTTCCTCATCGAGAGATCGGAAATTTCGACACCGTCCGCGCGACATATCATCCGCATTCCGTGGAGGGGATTCCGAATGGACCAGATACCGGCGATGCAGGAGCAGCAGGCCGAATCATCAATCAGGGTAAAGATTCGATCGATAATGTTCGCGACAATGCAGAAATCCAGCGTGCGTCTGCGGTACGGGGATCAGCGGATGTTCAGGCAGATGTGAACGCTGATCATGAAATAGGCTTCTTCCAGGATCCCCGCTTACGGAGATAGATTGGGATCAAATGTAGATGAAATAGGCGACGCACGAGAATGCGATGAGATAGGCGATGGCGTAGCCAATACGTTGGGCGGTAGTCTCGTCTCCGTCTCCAATCTGATTGGGCTGAAGCGGATCAAACTCATCCTGCGTCATGTGCACGATTGGACAAGCAGGGCTATCCTGCGTCATTCCATATGTGTTCAGGTCGATCTTAAGCACAGCAGCCTCCAAGAGGCTTATATTCGAACCGACGTTCTTCATCAATATCAGGTGTTTAATTCAACTTGAGTTCCGCTCTAACTGCCGAAACACTGTATCGCTTGAGCCGCTGGTCCCAAACGGTGGAAGCGCTGAATGGATGCAGTCGATCAATTTGCAACCCTTCAGAATTGGGCTGAGTCGCGGATCGACATGCGTATCGAATGTGCCTGTGGCCGGACCGTCAATATTCCCTCCAACCCGATTCTGGGTCGTTTCCGGTTTGATAGCGCCGTGTCAGAGGCGGCGAAACCGCCGTATCGGGGGTTCCCGTACGGGTTTCGCCAAAAGTAGCGGTAGGAAAACGGGATAAATTCAACGATTTAGAAATTACCATCGTGAAGTTTCCTCATTAATTCAGTAGCTTGGGATTTTGTGCAGGTTATGGGGTCGCAGCCTTGCGCGGGTGCCCACGCTCCCTGATCGGGAAGTGCAGCTTTCCGTGCATGTTGCTGTGGCGGACCGCGACAGGTGCTACGTGCGCGAGATATTCCGGCGGGTAGCGGCCCGGTCGCGCATCAACGACCTCCTGCATCGCTGCAGTTTTCCAAGCCATGACGATGTTTGTCAGCAGCGTCAGCGCGCCTGAGACTGCCACAATCTCGCTGTGCTTGCGTCCGTGTTTCGCCTCGATCCTGCCCGCCAGGATTGCCCGTTGCAGCTGGTGCACGGATTCTCCCTGAGACAGATTGCGATGCACCTCGCGTCGAAAGTCAGGCTTGACCAGGTAATCGAGCAGGAAAAGGCTACGCAGGACCTTCCCGACCAATGTCCCGGCCTCATAGGTTGCCGTGCCTCTTGCCGCACTTCCGTGCCGATCGATGATTGTCGCGGCCGAACTGTGGCCGGTCTTCAGCGACATGATCACATGGAGCAGGCTGTCCCAGCCTTCCTTGGCAAGCCGCGAGACTTTGACGCGCACCACCATGGGTTCGAGGGTTTGCGGAACGGCTACGCCATCGGGCAGGTACAATTTCCTCGTCGCCAGATCGGCCAGTCGTGGAGCCAGATCAAAACCAAGGAGCTTGGCGGCGGCCATGGCAAAATGGGTGAACCCATGGGTGTCGACGGCGAGCCTTTGCAGTTCGCAGACTTTCTGGTTCAGCGCGCCTTCGATCGCGACGCCCGCCTGTCTGAGGTTCAGCAGCACGGGCTGATCGTAGATGATTGCCCATTGATCGACGACATGCGTGTACGTGCCAACTGCCGGAGTGCGCCGCCGAGGTTCAATCCGGGCCAGCCAGAGATGGCGCGTCGCATCCATGCTCATCATGTCGGCCGAGCCAGCAATGCCGGAGCCCCACAGGCGCGTGATGGGATTGGCGAGCATCGATGCAGCCACACGGTCACTTGCAGCCCGAAACTGTGCGTTCTCTTCCAGCGTTCGCATCATCATCTCGATGCGATCATCGCTCACGCCGTCCAACATGCGAGCCATGTCGGCGGCGGTCTTTTCCGTACCAAGCGCCAGCAATGCAGCGTAGAGCACTTCCAGCTCGGCAGGACGGGTAGGGGCACGGCCCAAAAGCACGCTCGAAAATCCCGTCGAGCAGTCGACGGAGACCATCACCGCGGGAAGTTGGACGTCGCCGATCTGACCGAACAACGCAGACCTAGTTTCGTCGACAGCGGGATCCTTTGGCGCAGCCGACAGCCGCGGAACCTGGAACCGATCGTTGGCAATGCCGATTTCGCCATCGGCGATGGCTTCGCCGAGCATTTCCATCCGCAATGCAAGCGGTTCCTGAAACCGGCGAAGGTAAGCCTCGATCGTCGTTGGCCAGCCATTGTTCCGCAAGGCTTGTGCCCGAGAATTCGCCCAGGTGATAGCTGGCATGAGCTGATCGGCAATACTACGGTGATGCACGCTGTGGCGTGAGCTGGCAGATCCATTGCGAAGGGCGCGTTTCAACAACATAGCCGTAGCCACTTCGAAGGCTGCAAACCTCTGGCCAGGGTTACCGCCCAATATTGCGGCGCCGGAAGGCGACCGAAGGAACGGCTCGCATTCCCACTCCATCAGATCTGTTTGGCGTTTGGAATATTTACTAGCGAGGGTTTCCAGTGCTTGCTGAAGCGGATGAGCAGCCGCGACATCGATCGGCAACGTGCAGACCTGTTGCATGAGGGCGCGAAGTCGCGATGGCGCTTCGCTCATTTGAACGCGAATGGCGGCAACCTTGCCTTTTGTCGCAGGCAAGGATCGCAAGGGCTGCATCGCGCGCAGCGCGACCTGTCGAAATTCGGCATCGATCATTTGGCGGTCGTCGAGCGCGCCGATCATGATGCCTAAACTGGACCGATAGAGTTTCAGCTCGTTCAGCGCGCGCTCTTCCACCGTATTCCGCGCCTGACTCCACAGCTGCCCAATTCGACGACCGGTCTGCATCAAAACGGCGTCAGTCGCTTCCAGTAATTGCAGCCTCAACCAGCAGCCAATCTCGACCGTGCGCCGGGGCTCGGTGAGGCGGGAAAGGGTGGCCGCTTTTTGGCGCGCAATACGGACAGCGTGGAGGCGAATCCGGCCGACTGTCAGGTTCGGCAAGGCAAGCCGATCAGCACCAAGCGATTGAAGTTCAGTGATACGGGATTGCATCATTTGGATATCGTTCCGCCCGAAGCCTTTGGCAGGTGCGCGGAGCCAGTCGAGCAAGGATACGCTTTTGGGGATGGATCTCGCGGCGGAAAGACGACTTGACCAACTGAACCGCACCGAGATTGCCGGAGGCAAGTTTTCTTAAATTAGGCAGCCAGTGGGACGTCGTCCAGCATGGCGTAGTAGCGTTGCTCCGCTTCGACGGGCGGAACGTTTCCGATCGGCTCCAGCAGGCGCCTGTTGTTGAACCAATCGACCCATTCCAGCGTGGCGTATTCGACGGCTTCGAACGAGCGCCAAGGTCCTCGACGGTGGATCACTTCGGCTTTGTAGAGGCCGTTGATCGTTTCGGCCAAAGCGTTGTCGTAGCTGTCGCCGACGCTGCCGACGGATGGCTCGATGCCGGCTTCAGCGAGGCGTTCGGTGTACTTGATGGACACGTATTGCGATCCGCGGTCGCTATGATGGACCAGGCCGCCGCGATGAACGGGCTGTCGGTCGTGGATGGCCTGCTCCAACGCATCCAGCACGAAGCTGGCATGCGCTGTTCTACTGACGCGCCAACCCACAATGTAACGGGCGTAGACGTCGATCACGAAGGCAACGTAGACGAACCCCGCCCAGGTCGCGACATAGGTGAAGTCGGAAACCCATAGCATGTTCGGCGCCGGAGCATGGAACTGGCGGTTGACCTGATCGAGCGGGCGTGGGGCCGCCTTGTCTGCAATCGTGGTGCGAACCGGCTTGCCGCGGATCACCCCTTGCAGACCAAGATTTCGCATCAACCGCTGCACAGTGCAGCGCGCGACATCGAAGCCTTCGCGCTTCATCTGCCGCCATATCTTGCGCGCACCGTAAACACCGAAGTTCTCGGCAAAGACCCGCAGAACTTCGGGCTTCAGCTCCTCATCTCTCCGGACACGAGCAGATTGCAAAGCCGGGTCTCGCCGCTTGGCAAGGCGTTCGTGATAGGTGGATGGGGCGATCGGCAGAACCCGGCAGATCGGCTCGACCCCATAGGCATCGCGATGTTCGTCGATAAAGGCGATCATCGTTTGAACGGGCGGTCGAGCTCCGCCTGGGCAAAATATGCCGACGCCTTGCGCAGTATCTCGTTGGCCTGCCGCAGTTCGCGGACTTCACGCTCCAATGCTTTGAGTTTCTCGGCGGTCTCCGTCGGCACGCCTCCGCGCTTGCCGCTGTCCACCTCCGCTTTCTTCACCCATTCCAGCAGCGTGTGACCGGAACACCCGATCTTCTCGGCAACCGATGTGATCGCAGCCCAGCGTGAGGGATAATCGCCCTCGTGATCCAGCACCATCCGGATCGCTCGCTGCCGAACCTCAGGGGCGAACTTGTTCGTCGTCTTGCTCATCGTAGACCCTCACTCTCAGGAGTTAAGGCCTCCGGCAATCTCGGTGCGGTTCAAACTGCCTGTCAGTTCGGCCCCAACTGCAGCTTCGATCTCCGATCTCAGACCTTCCAATACATGATCCTGCGCCGCGGCGGCAAGTCGCTCAAGCAACCGTTCCCCTGGCAAGACATACGAACGATCGTACAACCACCGACGCGCTTGACGTATCAAATCGGGCCTCGAGATCTGTGTCTCGGCTTGGCATCGCAAGAAGGCCGTCAGCATTCGCAGCACACCGTCTTCCGCAGACCGCCAGCCGATCGCTTCGGCAGCCAGCCGTTGATGCGCGAACAGCGTCTCCGGCGTCGATAGATTGCACGCAACGTTGCGATCTGTGGCGCTGGAATGCCGGCATGATTGGCAACGAACTCGAGGATTCCGGGCGGAATTCTTTCGAACCCGGCTAACGGACGGCCGGTCATACGCAGGAATCCGATGTGCAGGAGCGCCCTAAGCGGGTCAAAGGCCGCCGACGCGAAGAGACATATGGGAGCATATGCTCGGCCGGCTGGAAAAAGTACTCGATCTCCGCATGGGTCAGTGAAGTGGGCAACGCGTCAACGCCCAGATATTGCTCTCGCCAGCTTTCCATCGGCAGCTCTCCTTTGCCGACAGACAAGGCTATGGGAATTCTTGCGGAGAGTCTTTGAAAACCTGAATGCCACACAACCCATTGATATTACGCGGAGCGGCAATGCGGCGTGTCGGCAACATGCTGATTTATCACAACTATTCTTACCGCTACTTTTGGCAAAAGTGGTACGGGAACCCCGTTACGACCAACTGAGGAACTTCCATGCAGCGGCATGACATGATCGACGCGATGCGCGGGCTTGGACTCAAGGGGATGGCTGGCGCGTTCGATGAGGCCGTTACCACCGGCCTTCAGCGGCAGCGCACGACGATGGAGATACTGACCGATCTGCTGCGCGCGGAGGCAACCCACCGCCGCGCAGCCTCGATCCGATACCGAATGACAGCCGCCAAGCTGCCGGTGGTGAAAGACCTCGATGCCTTCCACTTCGAAGTGACGCCGATCAACGAGGCGCTGGTCCGTTCGCTACACAGCGGCGCGTTCCTGCCTGCACAGCGCAATGTCGTCCTGGTCGGCGGCACAGGCACCGGCAAGACCCATCTGGCCATCGCCATCACCGCCAATGTGGTCCGCGCCGGGGCGCGGGGGCGTTACTTCAACACCGTGGATCTGGTGACCCGCCTCGAAGAAGAAGCCCGGATCGGCAAGAGCGGCGCGCTTGCCGCCCAGCTCGCCCGGCTCGATCTCGTCGTCCTAGACGAGCTTGGCTATCTGCCGTTCGCCCGCTCAGGCGGGCAGTTGCTGTTCCATCTGGTCAGCAAACTTTACGAGCAGACCAGCGTCATCATCACGACCAATCTGGCGTTCGGGGAATGGCCAACCGTGTTCGGCGATCCCAAGATGACCACCGCTCTTCTCGATCGTGTCACCCATCATTGCGACATCATCGAGACCGGCAATGACAGCTGGCGCTTCAAGAACCGAAACTGATCCCTGCGGCACGCCGGGATTAAGATGCCTTGCGCTGCGCGCGCCTCCGGTCGGGCTCCGCCCTCCCTACGCCGCTCGCAGTGCAAGGAGCATTCCTCGACCGTCGTGCCATACTCGAAAGGGGGTCCCGTTTGCACGCCGATTGACAGTCCAAGCCTTCAAATTCGTACCGGGCTCAAACGACGCGCGGTGGCGCCAGGCCTTCAGCACGGCTTCCTGAACAAGGTCCTGTGCAGTATCGGAATTCCTGACCAGCGATCGCGCATAGCTCGCCAGCCTAGGCATCAGGTCGCTCAATGCGGCGCCAAATTCCGGCCACTCCTCAGTCGATACATGCGATCGGTTTTCCAATAGTTCGGACAAGAAAGATAGGCCCCTGTTCGATGAAATTAGGCGGCAATATATATACCGACCGGTTTACTTTTCGGAAAAACGCCACCTGTCCTGGATTGTTCCACTCCCTCAGCGCCTCTGCCTGCTTGCGAACCAAGCCCAGGCTGCTGGCAGCACCGCAGATGCCATCATCATTGCGCCGACAACATCATGGTCGCGCTGAAGGATCGCGCCGGCGACGAGCAGCCCGGCTGACAGGATGTTGGGATCGGCGCGCCAGGGCGACGTCGGATTTGGGGAAACCGCGCCTCCCTGTAATTCGATCGGCAGCGCGCCCGACCGCGCTACCCGCTCGGCGAAAGCCACCAGCTCGGGCGAGGCGGCGGCGAGACGGCCCAGGCTCGTCGCCAGCCGGCGTCCGCCCCGCTTGAGGCCGGCCGGGCCGATCCGCTCCCGCAGCAGTTCGCGCGCGATCGGTGCGGCGCGCGCCGCGATGTCGAAGCCGGGATCGAGCCGTCGTACGAACCCTTCGGCGATCAGCAGGGTTCGCAGCAGCAGGGCCAGATCGGGTGGTAGCGCCAGGCGGTAGGTGCGCAGCAGCGCGAAGACGCGACCGAAGACGTCGGCGAGCTCGATCTGCTGGAGTACCGCCCCGCGAAACTGGCCGATCAGCGCGTCGAGTTCGCGGGTCAGCGCCTGGCGATCGACGTCTGTTTCGCCCGACCATTGCAGCAGCACGTCCGTCACCGATCGCGTGTCCTCACCGGCGATCGCAAGGACGAGCGTAACAACCTCGTTTCGTCGGGCGGGGCTGAGCACGCCGACCGCCCCGAAGTCGATGAACGCCAGCGACGCATCGGCGAGGACAAAGACATTGCCGGGATGGGGGTCCGCATGGAACCGGCCGTTGAAGATTATCATCCGCAGGACTGCATCTGCATATCTGCCGGCGATATCCGCACCGCAGTCTCCCGCTCCATCAAGGATAGCGCGGACGGGCATGCCGTCGAGCCGCTGCTGCACATTGATCCGGCGGCCGACCTGATCCCAGTAGAAGGCGGGCGTGCGAACGCCGAGCGGCTGCAGGAACGCGCCGATGCTCTCGCAGGCTGCCGCTTCGGCACTGAGGTCCATTTCCTGCGACAGGCTCTCCGCGAAGAACCGGAGCAGCTCGTCGGGCCTGAGGCGGCGGATCTCCGGTGAGTGTCTCGCGGCGAGCCGCGCAATGCGGCGGAGCAGCCTCAGGTCGGCATCGACACGTTCCGCGATCCCCGGTCGGCGTACCTTTACCACGACCTCGGTTCCGTCGCTCAGGGTGGCTGCATGAACCTGCGCGATCGAGGCCGCGGCGATCGGCTCGCGGTCGAAGCTCGCGAACACGTCCGCGATCGGGGAGCCAAGCGCAGCCAGGATCGTCGGCTCCAGCGCCTCGAACGGCAACGGGGTCACCCGGTCCTGCAGCGTCGACAGCGCGCGCACCCATTCCGGCCCGAGCAGGTCTTCACGGGTCGCCAGCACCTGCCCCAGCTTGACCGCAACGGGTCCAAGGTCCCGCAGCAGCGCGACGACCCGCTCGGGCGTACCGACGTCCACCGGCTGCTCGGAACGACCGGGCAGCAGGCCCAGGCGAGAGGCGAGCCCGTTCAGGCCGTGGCGCCCCATGATCTGGATAAGCTCTGCGAGGCGCGCACGCTCACCGATCTGAGGCTCGTCGTCCGTGGCGGGCATCACTTGCTGCAACCATCCCCGTCTCGCGGGCGGCAGCCATCAAGGAACAGGTCGATACCGCGCGAGATACGATCGCGCGCCGCCTCGTCATAAGCTGGCGGAGACAACCCCAGCGCTGCACGGCGCATGGGGGCAACCACGACGAGTGTGACGAACTGCTCGGCAGCGAACACGGGGTCGGCCAGCGAAAGCTCTCCCTTGGCATTGGCGTGGGCGAGGATCGATGCCACCCACTGGACGGCCCGCTGGTAACCGAAGTCGTGGATGTTCGCCGCGAGCGCGGGGAAACGCACCGCTTGCGCAATGACGACGCGTTCCATGGAGGCGATCCGGGGCGTCAGGAGCCACTCGAGCAGGCGATCGGCAATCACGTGAAGGCGCGCTCCAATGTCGGGTTCGTCGCTGCCGGAGGGTTCGAGCGCGCGCAGCTGCGTATCGATCTCGTCGAGGATCACCGCCTCGAACACGCGCGCCTTGCTACCGAAGCGCGCGTACAGTGTTCGTTTGGAGATGCGCGCTTGGTCCGCGATCATGTCGGCACTGGCGCCATCGAACCCGTGTTCGAAGAACAGTTGGCGAGCGCTCTTGAGGATGTGCGAGGTCAGGCGGAGCGCGTCCTCGGTGGTCGGTCTGCCCATCTTTCGGGGGCGCCGCGCCTTTTTCTTCTCATCATCGCTCAATCTCTTTCTCCTGGACCGAGAATAGCGCGATCCGAGCACTTTGACGAGCAATGCCGCAAGGACCGTAGGCTCCGTGGCCGCGGCTCGGACTCCGCCGACGGCTTGAAAACGTTGCAAGCAGATTATTTCCCAGGCTCTGCGTCAGGCTTGTATGTGGGGAGGGACGGAGAGCCTAGACCCAGCCCCTCCTGATCGATACGAACGGCCGTCTCCCTGACGGCGCTTACCTTGCTCCTTACTGAACCTATTGTCTCGACCAGGCGGTCCTGCAGGGCGGTCGCCCGCTCGATCTCGGGCCTCAGAGCCTCGGCGCGGGCAGCGAATCCTTCAGCTGAGTCACGAGCGATCCCTAATTTGCGGTTCGCCTTAGCAAGAGCGGATGGACCGCGATCTTTCAAGGTGACCCTCAGACTTTCGGCGCGATTGCCTGACCGTTGCAAACCCTCTCCCAAGGCAACCATACGCCCTCGCGCACCGATGAGTCCCTCCGACGCCGTTCCAACCTTGTCTACCCACCCCGCGGAGTTGTGCGCGAGCACCGCAAGACGCTCGTTCGCGCGCTGCTGCTGAGCGGCACCAAGGTTGCGTGAAACGGAGTCCACGGTGCGGCTTACCTTCTCCACAAGTGCTATCGGGTCTCCCCCACCACCAAGAAGCCCGTCCTCCTTGGCAGGAATGATCGGGAACTCCCCGTCTTTTGCGGCAACGATCGGGAGCGCATCATGTGTTGCGCCATCGAGACTGATGTTCGCCGTTCCGCCTAATGCTGATCGGACAATCGTAGCCTTGACGCCGGTAACGATAGGGATTTCTGGTTCCAAATTGACAGCTACCAGAACCACGGACGGGTCTTGGCTGTCGAATCCGACAGATGTAACATGCCCAGCCGGCACGCCCGAAAATGTCACCGGTGATCCCTTTTCAATGCCGGCGACGCTTCCCGAGAAGCGGATCATATAGGGCCTGCGGTTCCCGTTGCGAGGCTCCAACAGCCACAGCGTAAAGACCAAGGTGCCCAGCAGCAAGCCCGTCACCGCGAGAACCAGAAAGCTGTTCGACCGTGTCTCCATCGAGATGATATCCCATTAAGGCGGCAGGTAAGTTTTAGGCCGTACCGTCCCCGCACATCAGCCAGTGCCTGAAGGACGCCGATTCTCGGTGTGCGAACAGCACGGTAAGCCTGCCCTATTGCACATCCCCTCACGTTAAGTATACCGTATCGTACCATAAACGGTTTTGGGTGTGATTTTGCCGTTCTCTGAACCCGTCATTCATTCCGAAAACAACGTAACGAAAATTTCGGGCGATTGGTTGGCCTCAACGGTCCAATCGGCGGGAGCAACGACCGATGGCCATTTGCTGGCTTCAGACGAGCAGATCGACTGGAGCCAATTAGGGCGGGTCGACAGTGCAGGCGCGTTCGCGCTTATTCAGGCGCTTGGTGCCAGCGATCTAGGAAACGATGTACCAGATCGGCTTCGGCGTGTCCTAGACATCGTTGCCCCCGCAATCCAGGAACATGCGACCGAAAAACCCAAAAAGTCTTACGGTTTTTTCACACGCTTAGGCCGCAAAGTGGTTGCAGGACTAAGCGAACTATATGGTAACATCCTGTTCCTGGGCCGCTCTGAGGTGGGCGTTGGAAGAGCGGTTATCAACCCTCGCAGGTTACGCGTGCGAGCGCTAGTAAGCGTGATGCAGCAGGGAAGTCTCGAGGCGCTCCCAATCATCATGACGATGACATTCTTCATCGGGGCAGTGGTGGCTTTGGTCGGCACGAACCTGCTGCGGAACTTGGGGGCATCGGTTTTCACCGTTCAGCTCGTTGGGGTATCGGTGTTGCGCGAGTTTGGGGTGCTAATACCAGCAATTCTTCTGGCTGGCAGATCGACGTCTACATTCGCTGCCCAAATCGGAGCTATGCGAATGAACCAAGAAACAGATGCAATGGTGGTCATGGGTGTCGATCTCACGGAGGCGCTTGTAACCCCACGCGTGCTGGCGATGATCATTACTCTCCCGCTTTTATCAGTCGCAGCGATGATTGCCGGCATTCTTGGTGGCCTGCTTGTGAGCTGGGCTTCTTTAGATATTTCACCAGTGTTTTTCGTAGAGCGTCTTCGGCAGACGGTGGACCTTCAGCATTTCTGGCTTGGTCTGATCAAGACACCTGTAATGGCCATCATCATTGCACTGACTGGCTGCCGCCAGGGAATGGCCGTCCGTGGCGACGTCGAGGTGTTGGGTAGAAACGTCACGACCGCAGTCGTTCAGGCATTGTTCGCCATCATCCTCCTCGATGCAGCTTTCGCCCTCGTTTTCATGAAATTGGACCTGTGATGGCCGAGCGGGAAAGGGTGATCGAAGTACGCGACCTTAAAACAGCGTTCGGTAAAACGGTAATCCATGAAGATTTAGACCTCGACGTCTATCGCGGGGAGATTCTTGGAATAGTTGGCGCTTCGGGCGGCGGAAAATCCGTGTTGCTCAATACGATGTTGGGATTACAGAGACCAGTTTCTGGATCGGTAATAGTAGACGGTCAGGACATCTTTAATAGTCCTGATCGGCAATGGCTCGCATCGAACATGGGCGTCATGTTTCAAAACGGTGCGCTATTTTCGTCCCTGACGCTTCAAGAGAATGTCGAAGCGCCGTTTCTTGAACATACCGAAATTCGAGGCAAGTTTCTAAGCCGATTGGCCCAGATGAAGATCTCTCTGGTTGGGCTTGCTAATGATGCAGCTTATAAGCGCTCGGCAGAACTTTCCGGCGGCATGAGAAAACGTGCTGGCGTTGCACGTGCACTAGCGCTCGATCCCAAGCTTCTTTTTTTAGATGAGCCAACGGCAGGCCTCGATCCCCTCGCGGCTGCAGAGTTTGACGACTTGATCGTATCGCTGCGTGATGCCTTGGAATTGACTGTCGTCATGGTCACCCACGACCTGGACAGCCTGTTTCAAATTTCTGATCGAGTAGCGGTTCTGGCGGACAAAAGGATCGTCGCGTCTGACGCAGTCGAGAAACTGCGTGATTCTGAAGACGAATGGACACGCTCTTATTTTCAAAGCCGAAGAGCACGGCGATTCAACTCAGGTGGCGACTAAATGGAGAGGCATGCCAATTACGCTCTGGTGGGTAGTCTGACAGTTGGTCTGCTGGTGGCAGCGATCGGCTTCATTCTCTGGCTAGGTAACGACCAATTTGGTAAAGGCTTCGACCATTATCGAGTTGTTTTTGACGGACCTGTGCGCGGCCTAACCGAAGGTAGCGAAGTTGACTTTAACGGCATCAAGGTCGGGGAGATCACGAAGCTTCGTGTAGATCCATCGAATTCTCGCCGTGTGATTATCGATGTGAAGGTCGAAGAGAGTACACCCATAAGGGTAGATACATTTGCCTCAAAAGAGTCCCAAGGTGTGACAGGGGTCAGCATTATCCAGTTAACTCCTGGTTCGCCTACAAGGCCACTGCTTCGCGATGCTTCGCGTGAGCAGCCCCCGATAATAAGGGCGAAGCCCGGGTCGTTGGATTCGGTGCTGGAAGCGGGAGGGCAGACCCTCGCTAAGGTTTCTGAATCATTCGATCGGGTCAATCGGGTGCTTTCTGACCGAAATATCGCAAAGGTCGATGGCATGCTCGCTGACATCAGATCAGTGACGGCAGAACTTAACAGTCGAAAGGCAATGTTTGCGGATGCTCAAAATGCAATCCGTCGCCTTGATTCAGCGTCGGGTGACATCGAGCAGGCTGCGGCGGCTGCGAGAACCGCTATTCAGGGCGATGGTACGCAAGCCTTTGCAGACATCCGAGAAGCGGCCGCGAATGCGAAGAGCGCGACGAACGATGCACGGGCTTTTATAGCTAAGTTGAACGCGAGTGCAGAAGGTCTTGAGGGGCCAGAAGGTAATCGTGTGGCGGGGGCTCTACGTGGGCTTGAAAAGGCTGCCGAGTCACTCGATCGACTTACCCGACAAATACAGCAAGATCCGCGTTCTGTTCTCGGAAGAGGGAAAGCGCGAGAAGTGGAGCTGCCAAAGTGAAAAGTTTGCTAAAAATCTCTTCAGCGCTCCTCTTAGTCTCGCTGTCGGGCTGTGTTGGTGGGCTTCTGGGCGGAGGTAAGCCTGCGGACCTATATTCCTTTCGCAGTGAGCCCCCGCAAAGGCAGCCTGATGCCGATGCACGGGTTGTTGCTGTCCGCCAGCTTTCATTTCCGAATAATCTGCGGCCTGACAGCATTGAAACCAATGCCAACTCGCGGGTTGCTGCTCTCGCAAAAGCACGTTGGTCCCAACCCGTCCCGGAGATGTTCCGTCTAGCTCTGATTGACCAGCTGGAGCAGTCTTCCCGAACGCGAGTTGCGCGAAGCGACTTCCAAAAACCGGCGGACATCATGTCGGCGGAAATTTCGCAGTTCACGGCCACCTTTGATCAGGGACTGAAGGCTCCCCCATTGATCACTATTGTCGTGCGCGCAGAGGTCACAAGCGGGGCAGCACGTGATGTGGCAGTGCGGTCCTTCGAATCGCGAACAAGAGCCACTGATGCGACGGTGACGTCCATCGTTGCAGCTTATCGTGCTGGCGTCTCCAATATCACACAAGAGATTACCCTGTGGTACAGGAATATCTGAATATTATCATAGTAGATAGGGACGGATATGACGAAATTTTCAGCTGCCTTTACTATCTTGGTACTGACTTTTGCGTCTGCCGGCGCGGCTCAGGAGGGACACAAGGAATCCAAAAATACCGGAACGGATTCAGTTCGATCTATTGCCTCCCAACCAGCTAAAGACGTTGGAGCGGTAAAGCAGGATATCCCACCCATTCTCTTAAGCGCTTCTTCTAACCCATATGATCGGGCATCGACCCGCACCTGCAACGAGATAAAGCGTAATATCGCTGAGTTGGACGATGTTCTCGGACCGGATTTCGATGTAGGGTAAGCGGGGTCTGACGCTTCCAATTACCCACAAGTGACACGGCTGACGTCGGCACCGATTTTGATGTCCATCAGTCGGGACCATCCACTCCAGAGTAAGCGCCGACGGAAGGCGGCCTTGCTGCCGGCAGCGGAATAGGAAAGCTCGCGGCTTTTGAGGAGGCGTGAGCATGGACATCGAGCAGTCAAACGAGCCTCGTATGAGCGGTCGCGGTGATGGCGGAGCGCTTGTACGGTTGGAGCGGCGTCGGAACTGGAGCGACGAGGAGAAGCTGGCGATCCTGAAGGAGACGACGGCGCCTGGCGCGATCATATCGACCGTAGCTCGACGGCACAGCATTGGAACAGGCCAGCTCTATACCTGGCGCAAGCAGCTGCTCCGCGGAGCGATGGCAGGCTTCGTGCCGGTCGAACTGGCATCGTCTTCGCCGTCGGCTAAAACTGGGGAACCAGGGCGGATCGAGGTCCGCGGGCGGTGCGGCCTGACGGTGTTGGTTGATGGCGAGGTCGATCGGGCCGCCCTGAAACAGGTGCTCGATGTCCTGCGGGAGCTGGATCATTGAGCCTGGCGTTCCCGCCTTCGACGAAAATCTATCTGTCGCTGGCGCCGTGCGACATGCGCAAGGGATTTGATGGGCTGTCGGCGCAGGTGCGCAATATTCTTCAGCTTGATCCCTTCTCGGGGGCGGTTTTCCTGTTCCGCGGGAAAAGGGGCGACAGGTTGAAGGCCTTGGTCTGGGACGGGTCCGGGCTATGCGTGTATGCGAAGCGTCTCGAGCGCGGAAAGTTCGTGTGGCCTCGTGCTCATGAGGGCGCGCTCCGCCTGTCGGCAGCCCAGATGGCGATGCTGGTTGAAGGGCTGAACTGGAAGCAGGCGATCGTCCACGACGAGGTGATCACGCCGAGGCTCGCATAGCCAAAAAGATCAGGAAAACCGCCATTTTATGTAGGATTTACCGTGGGCTTCGGCTATTATCGGCGGCATGCGGTTCGCCCTTGATCGCCTTCCCACAGACCCGGTTCTCTTGCAGAAAATGCTGCTGGAGATGGCCGATGTCATGGAGCAGGAACGGGCCGAACTGACGGCGGCGCAAGCCACCGTCAAAGCCCAGACCTTGCGGATCGAAAAGCTCGAGCATCGTGTCGCGCGGCTGCTGCGCGTCCAGTTCGGCCGCAGCTCCGAGAAAATGGATATCGCCCAGCTGCGGCTGATGTTCGAGGAGGTCGAAGCCCCGGAACCGGCAAACGATGAGGTGTCAGCGCCGCCCGTGATGAAATCGGCCCGCAAAGCCGGCGGCCGCGTTCCGCTTCCCGCACACTTCCCGCGTCAGACCGTCGATCATCAGCCCGGCCCGTGCAGTGCCGGTTGTAATGGACCGTCAGTGCAGATCGACGAGGCCGTCACTGAGGTTCTCGACTATGTCCCGGCGCGCTTCCGGGTCATCCGCCATGTCCGGCCCAGGCTGGCGTGCCGATCCTGCGAACAGATCCGACAAGCGCCCGCTGTCGATCTGCCGCTGCCCAAGGTGATGGCGAGCAGCGCCCTGCTGGCCCACCTCGTCGTCAATCGCTTTGTCGATCACCAGCCCTGGCACCGGCAGTCGGTAATCTTCCGCCGCGTTGGGCTTCACATTGATCGGGATGTGATGAGCCGCTGGGCGCGAAAACTGGCGTGGCTGCTGGCGCCGCTGGGCGAGCGGTTGTTCGCCTATATCCGGGAAGCCGCCAAAATCCATGGGGACGACACGTCGGTCACGCTGCTGGGCAATGGCGACGGCAGTCGAACCGGGCACTTCTGGGTGTATCTGCGCGATGATCGCTCCAGCGGCGACATGAGCCCGCCC
This sequence comes from Sphingobium sp. PNB, assembly GCF_019873065.1. NCBI lineage: Bacteria > Pseudomonadati > Pseudomonadota > Alphaproteobacteria > Sphingomonadales > Sphingobiaceae > Sphingobium > Sphingobium sp. PNB. The sequence goes on along the minus strand of NZ_JAINEZ010000009.1, from coordinate 8,026 downwards.
GCCGTGGCCTTCCGCTTCAGCGCAGATCGTGGCGGAGCGCATCCGGCAAAGCATCTCGCCGGCTATCAGGGGTATCTCCAGGCGGATGGTTTTGCGGGCTATAACGCGCTTTACCGCGACCCCAAAACCAAGGCTCCCAGGGACATCGTCGAAGTTGGATGCTGGAGTCACAGTCGTAGGAAATTTACCGACATACTGGAAAAGAGCCCGTCACCGATCGCGGCGGAGGCGGTCGTGCGGATCGCCGAACTCTTCGCCATCGAGCGCGATATCAAGGGTGCGCCACCTGATGAGCGAAGACGTATCCGCCAAATCAAGGCGATGCCGAAGCTGGAGGCATTGCGCGTCTGGCTCGAAACCCAGAATCGTGGCCTGTCTTCCGACAGCAATCTGGCGCGTGCCTGTCGCTATCCGCTCAACCGCTGGCGGGCCATGATCCGCTACTGCGATGATGGTCGGCTCGAGATCAGCAACAATCTGGTGGAAAACGCGCTGCGCGGTGTCGCTCTTGGGCGCCGGAACTGGATGTTCGTCGGCTCCATGAAGGGTGGAGAGGCCGCCGCGCTCTTTTACTCGCTGGCCGGCACATGCCGCCTCAACGGTGTCGAGCCCGAGGCCTGGTTTACCGACGTCATCGAGCGCATCGGCAACCATCCGATCAATCGGATCGATGACTTCTTGCCCTGGAACTGGCAGACATCGAGGATGACCAACGATCTGGAGAAGGCTGCGTGAGCAACGGCACCGTGGTGCGGATGAAGATTACGCTGGACGATGTCACACCGACCGTCAGTCGGACGCTGGAGGTCCCGCTCAATATCCGGCTCGATCGCCTGCACACCGTCTTCCAGACGGCCTTTTCCTGGACGGACTCTCACCTGTGGGAAATGAGCTTCGGGCAAACCGGCTTCGGCATCCCCGATCCTGAATACGGCTTCGACGGACCGCTCGACGCCCGTAAAGCTACCCTCGCCCAGGTTCTGGCGGATACCAGGCGCAAGACCTTCCAATATCTCTACGACTTTGGCGATGCCTGGGATCACAGCGTCAAGATCGAGCGCGTCAGCCCGGCCAGGCCGGACCTGACATATCCGCTCATCCTCGACGCAGTAGGCATGAGGCCGCCAGAAGACTGCGGTGGCCCGTGGGGCTATGCTGAAAAGCTCGAAGCGCTCGGCGACCCCCAACATGAATATCATGAAGAGGCGCTGGAGACCCTCGGCGACGACCATGATCCCAACGCCCAGCCCGATATCCCCCTGATCGAGGCAAGGCTGGAAGCGCTCGCGAAAAAATGGGCGCCGCGGACACGCCGCAAAGCCTGACTGGCCGCGTCAACGCCACCTTCTGTCGGCGCTTACACTCCAGATGACAATGTTGCCGGGAGGTGGATCATGGGCTCGCGCAAGATAGCCTCCGAGTCGAGCGATTTGGGTCAGATAATCGGCGAGGGTTCTGCTTGCGGATCCGTTCTTCCGGTACGCCGCAAGACGGTCGATCAGCGTGATTTCACCATCGGTCAGGACCAGCCGAGGCGATGCATCAGGAGCGGTGCGGTTGATCATGGTCATCCAGAACAGACGCCAGGACAGAATGCAGAATATGGCGATCAGGTTGGCGAGGCGTTCGGCGGTCCGCAACCGTGCATCCTCGGCTCGGCAGCCGGATTTGAGTATCTTGTGGAAAAGTTCAATCTTCCAACGCTGGGCGTACCAGTCGAGCTTTTCGATGGCTTCGTCCGGCGTTGTTACCGGTAGATCGGTGATGAGCCGCCAGTCGATCGGGGGTCGACCCTCCGGTGTTCCACACTCACGGGCGTGCAAGATGGTCAGGCTGAGGGAGGGATAGCGCTTTTGCTTTCCAATCGGCGGCAAAACCTGGATGCGCCGATAGCGTAGCTCAATGTCGGCATGATCATCCTTGCCAACGCTGACCCGATGCACGCCCTTCACGGTGGTTTCGCTCATTTCATCGGCTATTGTATGGCCACCGTCACCGGCCAGACGGTCGACACAGGTGCGCACCAGGAAATGCGTGCCGAGCGCCTGTGTTTCGCAGAAAAACTCGTAAATGTCGTTCTCCCGGTCGCCAATGTGAACCAGTCGCCCCGGGTCGCCCAGCAGCGCCGTCGACTGGCGCATATTTTCGAGCCAGCGGTAGCTCTCCTTCTCCTCGATCGGCACCCGAGTGGGGTTGATCCGCCGCTTCAACGCGTTGGTGCCCTTGAACTTGGTACGGGTCCAGAATTTCGCCGCTGTCAGGCCCAGTGGCAATCCCTCGGTTGTGACCGCCAGGCTGGAGTGCATGAGCAGGCCGCAGACCATATGAAGCCGAAGCCGACCATTCATCGCGCCGGCTCGGTGAAAGACCGATGGCACCAATCCGCTCGGGATTGCGCCGTTGATAGGAAAATTCGGTGGTGTCCTGCAAAACGAGGATGAACCCGTCAAGGGCAGCCACACGCGCCTGAGTTGCCTGAAAATGCCCGGCGAGAATCTCACCCTCGTTGACCGCGCCGTTCGACAAAAAGCGGTACGCCGCCTTGGTATTGGCCCAGTCCTGACAAGCCATCGGAATCGGCGCGCCGATCGCACCTGCCATCTGCTCAAGCATCGTGCGAAGCCGTTCGCCCAGCCGCTTATCACGAAAGGCGCCGGGATCAACTTCTCCATCAGCCCATCCGGCCGCATCGAAAACAGAATTTCCCACCTTGCACCCCCGCTCCAGCGAAATGGTGCTTGGGGATGAATCATGGGCCGCTCCCTTCAGGCAATAGCCATGAGTCGAGCGGAATCAGTCGTGCGGCGAGATGTGGGTAATTGGAAGCTCCAGCCCACGCTTACGATGTAGGAGCGGACCGTAACGAAAATCGTCTTGGTAAAGTGGCGGAAGCTGGTGGAAAGACGATTGTCAACTCGATCATACCTTTTCGTGGCTTGGTGAGGGAAATAACAGGCGCAGCCCCAGCACTACGTCGCCTCAATACCGCAATCGATGCGGGGTTTGCGCGGCGGGGCTTTTTACGGGGAGCCGCCATATCCCGAGGCTGTCGTCTCTGATGAGCTCACGCTAACAAGCTCAGCATTTAAAGGTGGGGTTCATGTGACTTCCTCGATCATTAAAGATTGGGGGGTGGAACAACGCGAACCCAACACTCGCCGCTCTGTCGGGCTGCCGGAGTTAAGCTCCATACGAAAATCAATCAGAACAGGTGGAATAATATCCGAAGCCCACTATGATACGGCGCGGTTTACATATCATAGGGTTGTAGAGTGGCTGACGAGCGGGCTGAAGAAAACGGCAGTGACCCTAAGCAGGATGCGCAATCGGAGACCCAGGCTGAGAAGAAGCCCTCGCTTCTCGAGCGCTACCCGATAGTCCGCTACGTCCTCATCGCCGCGCTTGCCGCCGGCATCATCGCGGCCATCGTCTGGTATATGAATTACCGCGCAAGCGGCCAGTACCTCCAATCGACCAACAACGCCTATGTGCGCGCGGACTTTGTGACCGTTTCACCGAAGGTCGGCGGCTACGTCGAGCGTGTCCTCGTCGCCGACAACCAGCATGTCCGCCGCGGCCAGCTGCTTGCCATCCTCGATCCTCGTGACTACCGCGCCAATGTCGATCAGGCGCAAGCTCAGATCGCCGCAGCCGGCGCCAACATCACGACCGCACGCCGGACGCTTGACGAGCAACGGGCCACTGTCGCTCAGGCCGCCGCCCAGGTTGCGAGCGCCGAGGCTGCCGCGGCAGCGGCAGAGAACGAGGTAAGACGCTACGAGCCCCTCGCTCGGACAGGGGCGGAATCGCGTGAGCGTCTGGCAAACCTTGTCCTTCAGCGTGATCGAACCGCCGCCGATCTGCGCGCGCAGCGCGCCGCCTACCTCGCCGCCCGTCGCAGTATCGCGACACAAGCGGCTCGCATCGGCCAGGCGGAGGCGCAGCGCGGCACCGCGCAGGCGCAGCTTGCGCGCGCCTCGACGGATCTCGGTGCCGTCGAGATCCGCAGCAGCATCGACGGCGTTGTCGCCGACAAGGCGGTGCGGGCCGGGCAATATGTCCAGCCGGCGACCCGGCTGATGTCGGTGGTGCCGGTCTATCAGCTCTACATCGAGGCGAATTTCAAGGAGACGCAGGTCGCTCTGATGCGCGTCGGGCAGCCAGTGACCATCAAGGTTGATGCACTGGACGGCGCCGAACTGCGAGGCCGGGTCGCCAGCTTCTCTCCAGGGACAGGCGCGCAGTTCTCGCTCATCCCGCCCGAGAACGCGACCGGGAACTTCACGAAGATCGTCCAGCGGGTGCCCGTGCGCATCAGCATTGAGGCGGGTCCGGAAGCGCGCCGGGTGCTGCGGCCCGGCCTGTCAGTCGAGGTCACGGTCGACACGATCGGCGCAAAGGGAAGCCGGGAACGGATCGAGCAGGAAACCGAGCGGCTGAAGCGCGGTGAGATGCAGGGCGCGCGCTGATGGCCGCCGAACGCGCAGGCCTGCGCGACTGGCTCGCCGTCGCGGCGGGAACAATCGGGTCATTCATGGCGCTGCTCGATATCTCGATCGTCAATGCGGCCTTGCCCACCATCCAGGGCGAGATCGGCGCGAGCGGAACTGAGGGCACCTGGGTCGCGACCTCCTATCTCGTGGCGGAAATCGTCATGATCCCGCTCAGCCCCTTCCTCGTGCGCCTGTTTGGCCTGCGCAACTTCCTTCTGGGTGCAGCGGTCAGCTTCACCGGCTTCTCGATAGTGTGCGGTATTTCAACGACACTGCCGATGATGATCGCCGGGCGCGTTGGCCAAGGCTTTACCGGCGGTGCCTTGATTCCGACCGCAATGACCATCATCGCAACCCGGCTACCGCCATCACAGCAGCCGATCGGCACCGCTGCCTTCGGCGGCACGGCCATCCTTGGCCCGGTGCTTGGACCGATCATCGGTGGGTGGCTGACCGATAACTACAGCTGGCACTATGCTTTTTTCCTCAACGTGCCGGTCTGCGTCGGGCTCGTCCTCCTCCTTCTGCTAGGGCTAAAGCATGAGCATCTTCGGCTCGACCAGTTGCGCCATGCTGACTGGCTCGGAATCGCAGGGCTCGCAATTGGCCTAGGTGCGCTCACCGTGATGCTTGAGGAAGGGCAGAGCGAGATGTGGTTCGAGTCCGCCATGATCGTGAAGCTCGCTCTAGCGACGTTGCTGGGCTTCACACTCATCGCCATCGGGCAAGTCCGGTCTTCGCAACCCGTTCTCAAATTAACGCTGATTTTCAGCCGGTCATTTGGAAGTGTTTTCATTCTAAGCCTTGTCATCGGCGTTGTCCTTTACGGCGTCACCTTTTTAATCCCGCAGTTTCTCTCAGTAATGGCAAATTACAGTGCTCTACAATCGGGACAGGTCGTCTTCGTCTCAGGTATTCCCGCGATCATGCTAATGCCGTTTCTTCCTCTCGCATTCAAATATCTGGATGTCCGTGTGGCAGTGATCTTCGGCATGACGCTGATAGGTATCAGTTGCGCCATGGACTGGCACCTAACGGCGCAGTCAGCGGGTGGCGATCTGACGGCTTCGCAGATTATTCGCGGCGCCGGTCAGATTTTCGCTATGATGTTCCTAAACCAAGCCGCGATCAGCGCCGTGGCGCCCGAGGATGCCAGCGATGCTTCCGCACTGTTCAATGCCGGGCGCAACCTCGGCGGATCGATCGGCCTTGCCATGATGGCCACCCTTCAGGACCGTCAGACCTTCCTCCATTTCAATCGCTTGAGCGAAACGGTGTCGGCCAACGCGGCGACCACACAGGAATGGTTCACGAGGGTTATGGCCATGCCGTCCGGCGAAGCCGGCGCCTATCGGCAGCTCGCAGGTCAACTCCTCAAACAGTCTACCGTCATGGCCTATAACGACCTGTTCTTCGCGCTCGGCGTCGCGATCGCGATCACCACGCCGCTGGCGCTGTTCCTCCGCCCGATCTCCTCCGACACGCAGATGGCGATGCACTGATGAAGCGACTTGGCTGGACCATTCTCCCCGCCCTTTTGACCGGATGCGTCGTCGGACCCGACTATGGAGGCCCGCCGAGCGTCGCGAGCGGCGAGCGCGCCGGATCGACATTTCGCCGCGCGGATCAGGCAGTCACGGTACCGCAGCCCCTTGTCGCACGCTGGTGGGAAGGCATGGGCGACGCGCAACTCACGATGCTGATCGACCGCGCGCTTGCCTCTAATCCGGACGTGGTGATCGCCGAGGCGCGCATCCGCAAGGCGCGCGCCAGCTTGCGCGAACAGCGCACAAACCAGCTTCCCACCGTCTCGGCGTCGGGGACTGCGATCGTTGCCGATCTTCCCGCCGGCTCGCTCGCGCTGCCGACGCAAGGCGAGCAATCCGATCGTATCAGGGCCGAATTCTACAACGCCGGCCTGGACGCGTCTTGGGAGATCGATCTGGTCGGCGGGCGACGCCGTGCCGCCGAAGGTGCCGAAGCCCAGGCTCAGGCAGCCGAAGCCAGCAGGGCCGATGCGCAGGTTCGTCTCTCGGCGGAGGTCGCCCAGAATTATGTGACCCTGCGGGAACTTCAGCAGCGCCTGATCCTGGCCCGTCGCTCCGCGGAGCTTCAGCAGCGATCACTCGCCCTGCTTCAACAGCGTGAGCAACGCGGTGCATCGTCGCGCGACGAGGTGGTTCGGCTCCAGACTGAGCTGACCCGCACGGAGGCCGGGCTGTTGCCGCTTGAAGGGCAGATCGCAACCACGCTCGACCAGCTTGCCCTGCTCACCGGCGACGAACCCGGTGCACACGACGCCGCGCTGTCTACCCCCGCGCCGATCCCGATGATCCCCGGGACTGTCGCGATTGGCGATCCGGCCGCCATGCTGCGACGCCGGCCGGACATTCGCGCAGCCGAGCGGCAGCTGGCGGCATCGAACGCAAAGATCGGAGTCAACGTCGCCCGGCAGTTCCCATCCGTCAGCATCATGGGTATCATCGGCCTCGGTGGCCCCAATATTGCCGATGTGATCGATCCTGACAGCATCGCGGGCCTTCTTCTGCCGCGGATCAGCTGGAGCTTCCTCGACTTCGGCCGTAATCGTGCTCGGGTCGAGCAGGCCCGGGCCGACCGCGACGAGGCGGAAGCGCAATATCGCAAGGCAGTCCTCGGCGCGCTGTCGGATGCGGAAACCAGCCTGACCCGCTTCGGTAATCAGCGCCGTAATCTGTTTTCGAGTATCGCAAGCCGGAACGGCGCCAGGCAGTCAGCGACCTATGCCGGGCAGCGATACGCGCAGGGAGCGATACCGATGACCACGTCAATCGATGCCGAACGGGCGGCGCTGGCTGCCGATCAGTCGGTGCTGGAGGCGACTGGCGAACTTGATCGTGCATTTGTCGCCCTGCAAAAGGCGTTGGGACTTGGATGGAGCCAGCGGTGACCGTTGTGCAACCATGCCGGGGAGGGGCGCTGACCGAGTGACGGCGCGCTTCTTCCTCCTCCTGTTGGGTATCTGCGTGATGACGCAATCAGGGGAGGACTAGCTGTCTGGTTGCGACACATCATTGGGATATGGTAAAGAATGCCATCGCGGATCACGCGTGGCGCTTTGCCGTCCTTGCTGATGAGGTTTCGTGATGGTGCAGATACATCCCCAGGCTCGAACCACGCCTGCTGTAAGGGCGGAAATTGCCCGTTCGACCGAGCCTGCCAGTGTCGTGGCGAAACGCTATGGCATCAGCGATGAGACGGTCCGCAAATGGCGCAAGCGAGGAGAGCAGGCGATCCTGGATCGCCCAAGTCGGCCCCATCGTCTGGCTTGGCGTATGAATGAGGAAGAACGCGCGATCATCTGTGCTGTACGCAGGGCGACAGGCTTTGCCCTGGATGACCTGACCTTCGTGCTCCGGCACTTCCTGCCACACCTCAATCGCGACAGCATCTACAGGGTACTCAAGGTCGAAGGGCTCAATCGACGACCGCCCAAGCCCACGGCGCAGCCGCGTAAAGGACAGGGGCGCTTCCAGGACTATGACCTGGGCTTT
>NZ_JAINEZ010000008.1:0-94340 GCF_019873065.1 Sphingobium sp. PNB | reverse complement strand
GGATAGGGACGGGGGACAAGATGCCGGTCGATGACGGCAACGGGGGCGACGGCAGGCTCGCTCATGCAATGTCCTCTCTCTTGGGGACCGTGCCGCAGCTCTGCATCGATGCAGTCATCCGGCATGATCCTGGTGCAGAGGCGATTTTGGTCGCCCGAACGGAAATCGAGCCTGCCGGGCGGTAGGTCGATTGGAGCCGCCGTTGCGTGGGGGCGTCAGCCTTGCATCGCGCCGAAACAGGTCCGCAATTCTTCGACGAAAAGCGCCGGCTGCTCGAAGGCCGCGAAATGGCCGCCGGCATCCAGTTCGTTCCAGTGAATCAGACGCGGGTAGCTGCGTTCCGCCCAGCGACGCGATGGACGGAAGATTTCCTGCGCAAAGATGCTCACGCCCACCGGAAGGTCCAGTTTTCGGGCCTGAAACGCACTGGCGCTTTCCCAATAAAGCCGCGCCGATGAGGCGCCGCTGTTGGTGAACCAGTAGAGGCTGATCACGTCCAGCATTTCGTCCTGCCTCAGGGCATCCTCCGGCACGCCCTGATTGTCGGTCCACGCCTGGAACTTCTCGTAGATCCAGGCGGCCTGCGCGACGGGTGAATCGGCAAGGCCATAGCCGATCGTCTGCGGGCGGGTGCCCTGCAATTTGGCGTAGCCGGAATCATGATCCTGATAATATTGCATCCGCTCGACCGTTTTGGCCTCGGCGGGGGTCAGATCGGCAAAGTCGCTTTCCACCGGAAAGACGAGCGGCATGTTGAGATGGACGCCGATGCATTCCGGCGGCGCCGCCATGGCGATGGCGGTCGTGACCGCCGCGCCCCAGTCGCCACCCTGCGCGACGAAGCGGTCATAGCCCAGCCGGCGCATGAGCTGAATCCAGCCATCCGCGATTGTCTCGACGCCCCAGCCGGTGGCCATTGGCTTGTCCGAAAAGCCGTAGCCGGGCAGGGAGGGTATGACGACGTGGAAGGCCGGGGCATCCGGCGCGCCATGGGCGGCGGGATCGGTCAGTGGTCCGATCACCTTCAGAAACTCCAGCACCGATCCCGGCCAGCCATGGGTCAGGATCAGCGGCAGCGCATCCGGCCGGGGGCTGCGCACATGGATGAAATGGATCGAAAGACCGCCTATCTGGGTTGTGAACTGGGGCAGGGCATTGAGCGTCCTTTCGCACCGCCGCCAGTCATAGCCCTCCGCCCAATAGGCGCACAGATCGCGCAGCGCCGCGAGTGGAACGCCCTGACTCCAGTCGCTGACCGTCTGCGTCTCGGGCCAGCGGGTGCGGCGCAACCGGTGACGCAGATCGTCCAAAGCCTCCTGCGGAACATCGGCGCGGAAGGCCGTGATGGCGGCGGTCATCCGATCATCTCCTCGTCAAAACTGGATGCCGAGCGCCGCGACGGTGCCCAGATCCTCGCCCGCCACGAAGATGCGCTCGACGATATGCGTGCCCTTCTGGCCCCATTCGTCCATGTTCGCGATCCACGCCTGCATCGCATAGGGCGGCCAGCGGCGATAATATTCCCACAGCGTGTCGTCGTCCGGCACGCCGAGCGCCCCCGTGTCGACCAGGCAGCGGCGATAGTGGCGTAGCAGTTCCCGGTCATGGGCGCGCCGTTCCTCGATCGTGAGGGCGCCCAGCACGAAATAGGTGAAGTCGCGGATCGGCCGTCCCTTGCGGACGAGCTGCCAGTCGAGCCAAACGCGCTCGCCATCGGGGCGGACATAGCTGTTGCCCTGATGGCTGTCGCCATGGACGAGGCACCATGGCCCCTGTTCCTTGGTCCGCGCGAAATCGATCAGGGCGTTGTAGACGTGATGCAGGCGGGAGAGATCGCCCTTGATCCAGCCCGGCAGGAAGGCCTGATAGTCAGGCTTGGCATGGTTCTGCTCGGCAAAGCCGTACATCATGGTCAGTTGCTGCGTGTCCACCGGCGTCGCCATGGAGACGGGCAGCCAGTCAGCCGCGTGAAGGACGGGGCTGTCCCAGAAGGCGCCATGAATGCGGGCGAGGCTGGCGACCGCGCGCGCCGCTTCCTCCACGCCCATATGGTCGGTGCTGATGCCGAAATGGCCGCCCTCAATGGACAGATCCTCCATCACGACCAGTCCCTGACCGCTGTCGGGGCGCGGGTCCCATGCCTCGAAATAGGATCGCGGGGCGGGGAAGGCGACGTGGCGGCGAAAATCCTCATAGAAACGGGCTTCGAGGCGGCAGATGCCCTGACTGTCGAACTGCGCCCAATTGGCCTTGAGGCAGACATTTTCGGGAATGCCCGCCGCCTTGCCGACATCGTTGAGGGTCAGTCTCACCTGATATTTGGTGGTGTGGCTGTTGCGGAGGAACACCTCCTCCATCCCCTCGACCACGATGCCGGGATAGCGCGGCTGCATGATCTGCGTCAGCCATTGCGCTGTCACATCGTCCAGATGGGCGGGAATGCCGACCGGATTGGGCATGCTCGACATGCGGGAAGTTCCTTATCTGATTTTCTTGAGTTCGCGCAGCGCCCGGTTGGCTGCGATCCGCCCGGCAATGCCCGATACGCCGCCGCCCGGATGCGCGCCCGCGCCACCGATCAGGAAGCCGGGGAAAGGCGGCTTGGGGCCGCCAAAGCCGGTGGCAGGGCGATGGACGCCCGAGCGCAGCGCGCCGAAGTCGATATGGGTCACGCAGCCATTGGTGACGTTGAGGCGCGTTTCGCGTTCCCGCGCGGTCTCGACGAAGCGGCCGACCTCCGTGTCCAGACCGTCGTAAAATTCACCCAGATGGCTGATGACAGAGGCCATGGTCCTGTCCTTGAGCGTGGGCGACCAGCCTTCCCGCGCATCCACGGCCACGCCCGGCAGGTAGACATAGGCGAGCGAGCCGCCGGGAGGCGCCTGCGTCGGATCGGAATTGGACAGCGGGCTGAGCGACATGGCATGCCGGTCGGGAATGTCGCCGCGCCGCGCCATGGCGAAGGATTGGCGCACTTCCTCCGGTGTGCCGATCAGGCCGACCGCCTTGTTGAGATCGGCGTCATCATGGCGCAGGTCCTGATGCTTCTTGAGGCTGAGCGGACCCGACATGGCGATGTTGGCGAGGAAGGGCGCGGCGTTCGACCGGTTCGCCGGGGCATGTTCGATCCGCTGTGTCAGCGCACGCGGCACGCCGCCGGGCGTCGTGAGGCGCATGGCCGTGCGGGGATCGCAGGTCGCGATCACCATTTTGGCGCGGATGACCCGACCGTCCTCCAGCCGCACGCCCTTTGCCGCGCCGTCATCGACGATGATCTCGGCGACGGGCGCATTGAGTTCGATCGTCGCGCCCGAAGCCTCGATGCTGCGCGCGAGCGCGTCGGAGAAGGATTGCAGGCTCCCGATCGGCTTGCCGGTGCCATATTTATGGGTGACGGCGAAGATCATATAGGCGGCGGCATTGCCGTCATCGTCGACGGGGCCAGCCCCTGCCGCGATGCCGAGCAGCAGGGCGATCGTTGCCGGATGCTCGAACCGCTCGCACGCGATCTGGTCGGCCGTCGCCTTCGACATGGCGATCAGCTCGTCCTTCAACCGGACATTGCGGACCGCGCTGCCGATCATCTTGGAGAGATTTCTGACGTCCGGCCGCCCCGGCTCGGCCATCATGAGCGGAAAGCCAATGTCCATCATGACGTTCAGTGTCTTCATGAACTCCAGATAGGCCTTGCCGTCATTGCGGTTGATGCGCGTAATATCCTCGGCCGTGCGATGATAGTCGTAGAAAAGCGCGATGGAGCTGCCGTCGGGATGGAGATAGGCGTAGGTCGGATCGGGATCGACAGTGCGCAGGCCGTATTTGTGCAGGTCGAAGTCCTCAATGATGCCGGATTTGCGCGCGAACAGCAGTTCGACGGCGCAGGGCGTCACCATATGCTCCGGAGCTTCGGGAATCATATAGCCCGAACTGGTCATGCCGCCGACCTTGGCCAGGCGCTCGACCACGACGACCTTCTTGCCTGCCTTCGCCAGATATCCGGCGGCGGCCATGCCATTATGCCCTGCGCCGATGACGACGACGTCGACCTGATCCGTCATTTCCTGTTCCCCTTCTTCGTGCCCGGTCAGCCCTTCGCGGCGGCGGTATAGGCCTTGCCCCATTCGGCCAGCGCAACGAGGCGGGTCTTGCGATCGGCCTGGATCTGCGGGATTTTCCCCTCATCCGGACCATCGGGCACGATCACCAGCGGTTCCTTGCCGAGGCTGGCGAGGGCAAGAGCGCAGACCTCGGCGGGATCATAGGCAATGGAATAATCCATCCCCAGCCCCTCGGTGGCGCGGCGCAGGGTCGGCGTGTCCATGATCGGCGCGGCCATGCCGACGATGTCGACATTCTGCCCGTCCAGTTCCGCCCAGAGCGATTCGACGAAATTGAGTTCGAAAGCCTTGGTTGCGGAATACATGACAAGCCAGGGCTGCCCGCCAAGGCCCGCGCCGGATGACATGACGACGAGGCCGCCCTTGCCGCGCTTCAGGAAGCGATTGCCAAAACCATGGACCGCCTCCAGCACATTGGCGGCGTTCATCGTCAGCAGCCGCAACGAGCGATCGACCGGTGCGCCCAGGAAGCTGTTGCCCGCGCCGTCGGCGCCGGCATTGGAAATATAGAGGCCGATGTCGAGATCGGCGGTCGCCTCGACCAGTCGGCTGCCCATGCCCTGTTCGGTGAGGTCGGCGGTGATGGCCCGATATTCGATGCCATGTTCGGCCGCCAGCCGTTGGCCCAGCGCATCGAGCGCCTCCTGCCGGCGTGAGACGAGTACCAGATGGATGCCCATGGCGGCGAGCTGTTCCGCATAGCAGGCGCCGGTCCCTTCGGAAGCGCCGGCGATGACGGCCCAGGGACCGTATTTTTCGGCGAAAGCGGCGCGGTCGAAGGGCGGAAGGTCGATTTTACGCATCGCGTGCAAGTCCTCTCTTGGTGCCGGCCTTATCGGCGCTGTCGGCGATTGCGCGGACCCTAGAAGAGGAGCGCCCCGCGACAGCCTATCGGGAGGCAGGGCCGCATCAAATCGGAATGAAACGGCCCATGGGGAGGCACATGGCAAAAGAATGTCGGAGGGGTGCTTGTCGTATAATGACAAAAACGTCATTAAATGAAAATGCTAATGAGAGGAGGTGATTCGGATGCGATCTGAAGCAGTGGAAAAGCGCATGGCGGACAAGCGGCCTGTGGCCTTCGTCGCTGATCCCGTGGGCATCGCCGCATCGCTGCGGTCCTTGCTGGAGGACCATGCCGCCGCCTGCGAACGCGAGCGGCGGATCGTTCCGCCGGTGATGGCGGCGTTGCGCGCGTCCGGCCTGTTCCATATCACGGCGCCCCAGCGCGCGGGCGGCCCCGGACACAGGCTGACCACCCATATCGAGACCGTGGCCGAACTGGCCAAAGGCTGCGTCGGCACCGCCTGGGCCTATGGTCTTTTGTCGGGGATCACCGGGACCGCGCTCGCACTGCCGCCGACCATGACGGGGCGGCTGTTCCGAACCGGCGAGGAACTGTTTTGCAGCGCCTCCGCGCCTTCGGGCAAAGCGGTCGCGGTGCCGGGCGGCTATCGCGTCTCGGGGCGTTGGGGCTATGGATCGGGATGCCTTCACGCCGACTGGGCGCTGAACGGCGTCATGATCGATACGGATCGGGGCGCCGAACAGGCTCTGGCGTTTCTGGACCTGCGCGATGCGGCCTGTTCGATCGAGGACAACTGGCATGTCGCGGGCATGGCCGGCTCCGGCAGCAACATGATTGTCGCGCAGGATTTGTTCGTGCCGGAGGAACTGATCCTCTGGTCGTCGCGCAGGCCGCCCGCGGAGGCGATCCTGGCGATGGAGGGGCTGGAGCCGCGCGACCGCTGGCCAATGGAGCCGCTATTTCCCCTCGGCGTGCTCGCGCCGATGCTGGGCGCGGCGACGGCGCTGCTCGAAGGTGTGGTGCAGGCGATGCCCAAGCGGCAGGTGGTGGGCTGGACCTATGCCGGGCAGAGCGGTTCGGAGGCCTTGGTCGGCATGACCGGCCGCGCGGCGATGGAGATCGATTCGGCCTGGCTGCATGTGCGCCGGGCCGCCGGGATGCTGGACGAAACCGCGCAACGCCGCGTGCTCACGGGCTTTGACAAGGCGCAGCTCCAGGCCGATTGCGGCTATGCGATGGAATTGCTGCGCGCGGCGGGCAACCGGCTGATGGATGTCGCCGGGCCGGGCGCCTTTGCCCTTTCCAGCCCCTTGCAGCGGATGTGGCGCGACCTGAGCGTCGGCACCCGCCACAATGCGCTGAACGGGCAGCTTTCGCTGGAGCTTTATGGCCGGGCGATCACGGGCCTTCCGTCCAATATCGCCCTGCTGCCCGACATCACGCCGGCCCCGGTCTGGGCGGAACCGAAATGACAGGAGAAGGACATAATATCATGGCACAACCGACCGCGCAGGAAATCGCAACATTCCTGAAGACCCAGGCCGACCTGTTCAGCGAGGGCCGTATTGACGATTTCATTGCGGCGTTCCGCGCGATCGCGCCGGGCGGCTTCAAGGTGCAGGACCCGGCCACCGGCCCGGTGCAGGAAGGCTGGGACAAGCTGGAGGCGCTGTGCGGGCAATATGTCGGATGGAAGCTGATCGTCGAGGATGTGAAGGTGAGCGGCAACGAAGCGGTCATCTATGTCCGCAATGAAGGCGACTATAACGGGCATCCTGTCAGCGTGCACAGCATCGAACATTATATATTCGGCGAGGATGGCAGCCTGCTTGCGCGCTATTTCCACCCGATGCAATAGGGAGGCGATGACCGACGCCGTGCCTGTTTCCCCCGCTGTCGATCCGCGCACGGCGGCGGCGGCAATCAGGCGTGCACGGATGCGTGAGCGGTTGCTGGACGCCGTGCTCGACCTGTATCAGCCGGGGCAGGGCAGCGGCAGTCTGGTGATCGACGACGTGATCCGCGCCGCGGACGTGTCGCGCGGCAGTTTCTACAAATATTTCGACTCCCTTGACGCTGCGGTGAATGAACTGGGCGAGCGGATGACGGCGGACCTGATCGCTGATTTCCGCAGGCTGTTCGACGATGTGACGGACCCGCTGGTCCGGGCGGTCGGCGGCGCGGCCATGGCGATGGCGCGGGCCTGGCATGATCCGCGCTGGGGCGGTTTTACCTGCCGCGTCGACTATGTCGATTATTTCGCGCGGGCGAGCATGTTCGACCTGCTGGTGCGCGACGCGCTGGATGCCGCGCGGAATGGCGGGCAGATGACGTTCCGGTCGCTCGACGTGGCGGTGGACCTGATCGTCGGCATGACGATCGAGGCGCGGCGGCGCCTGATGCTCCGGTCGGTCGAGCCACGCGCCTATATTGACGAGATGATTGAACGCACCTTCGCCGGGCTTCGTGCAGACCCCGCCGCCATCGAAGCGGCAAGCGTGCGGGCATGGGATGTGATGATACAGGCCGCGCCTCGCCTTGGCTGGTGGCGGAGTGGGGAGGGGCTGGGCTGACCGACGGACCCCGAATGCAATCGGAGAGGAATTGGCTCCAGGAGTGGCCGATGCCCTAGGGCCAATCGACATTCAGCCCTGACGGCCTGCAAATGGTTGAAGCGAGGCACGTGACTCGTTCCAAGGGTCACGAAAAACCACCATTTTCGGCACGTCATCATCTGAATGTCGATTGGCCCTAGAGCCGGGTCCAGCAAGGCGTCCCGGCCTTGTCCAGCGGACCGCAACTGGCCACGCGCGTCGCGCCGTTGGAAGCGATCAGGATCAGCCAGTCGCCGCTATCCTCGCACCGCAGCGCCCAGGCGGCATTGGGACCGATATCGCCCCTGAACAGAGCCTTGGACGTGCGCGTGCATGTCTGTCCCGCATCATGCATGAGCTTGGCGAAGGCCGCGCTCCGGCCGGTCGCACTCTGGGTTTCGATGGCGTTGCTGTAGATGTTGCGGCTGCTGCCCTGCCGCGTCATTTCGGCATAGCCGATCCGGACGAGCAATATGACCGCGATCATTGCTGTGGGCAGCAGCGTCCACAGCATCGCGCGACGAATGTTACCGCCGGCATGGCCGCATGCGCGGCACCACCCTCCATAACCTTCCTGCGGCGTTTTGCATCTGGGGCATTTCATCATGCCGCTCTACAGGCGCCCGGCCCAACGACACCCTATCCTTGGAGAGGAACGGACCGCTCCGCGCTGCTCCATTCTATAGAATATGGAATCGCAGGACATATATTCCGAACCCTATTGGGGTTTGACCCCGGATCGGCACGATTCGGCCGAGACTTTACAGTCCCCGGCGACGCGGCGTCAGGCCGTGGCGGCGGTGCTGCGATCGAGGATCGTGTCCGGCGTCATTCCGCCCGGCGCTCTGCTGCGGGAAATGGCACTGGCGCAGGACCTGAATGTGAGCGCGACACCCATTCGGGAGGCGCTGGGCACGCTGGCCTCGGAGGGGCTGGTCGAGGTCGAAACGCACCGGCTGAAGCGGGCGACACCGATCGACCCTGACGTGACCCGGGACCTGATCCGCGTGCAGGCCGAACTGTGGCGGCTGGGTTATGGCTGGGGCATGCCCCGTATCGGCGCGGCGGAGATCGTAGCACTGGAGCGGGCGATCGCGCGCTATCGGGCGGCAGTGGAGAGCGGCGAATATATGGCCGCGGTCATGGCCGGCCTCGATTTCCATACCATTTTCATCAAGGCCTCGGAGAGCCGCGAACTGTTGCGCTCGACGCTGGACCGGCGCGGGTTGATCGCCCGCTTCATTTTCCTGCACGGCATTGCAACTCTCCGCGAAAGCGGTCTGCGCCAGCATGAGGCAATATTGCAGGCGTTCATGGCGGGCGATCGGGACGGCGTGCTGGCCTGCCTCGACCGGATGGCGGCGCGTCTGATCGCCCTGTGCGATAGCGATGCCGTGCCGGGCGGCGATCAAGATCAACACCAAAAGGACTGACAATGGATTTCGAACTGCCCGAAGAATATCGTTCCTTCCGGGACATGGTGCGCCGGTGGGTGGACAAGGAAGTGCCCAAGGAATGGGCGCGCGCGCTGGAAAAGGACGAGCACCACTATCCTTTTGCACTGTGGGACAAGTTTACCGAAGCGGGGTTCCACGGCGTCGGCATATCGGAAGACTATGACGGGCAGGGCGGCGACATCGTCATGCAGATGCTGCTGGCGCGGGAACTGGCCCGATCGCTGGGTGGTCTGGCGTGGATATGGGGCATCACCAGCTTTGCCGGGTCCAAATCCATCGGGCTTTACGGGTCGGCCGAACAGAAAGCGAAATATCTGCCGCTGATCGCGACGGGCCAGTTGAAGGCCGCGATCGCCTTTACCGAGCCGGGCGGCGGCACGGACCTGCTGGGTGCGATGGCCACCACCGCCGACCGGGTCGATGGCGGGTGGAAGCTCAATGGCGAGAAGATCTGGTCTTCCTCCGCGCATGTCGCCGACTATCTGTTGGTGATCGCGCGCAGCGACAGGACCGTCGAGAAGAAGCATCAGGGCCTGACTCTCTTCTGGGTGCCGACGAAGACGCAAGGCGTGAAGATCACGCCGCTGGCCAAGCTTGGCATGCGATCGATGGGCAGCTGCTCCGTTCATTTCGAGGATGCGTTCGTCGCGGACGAGCATGTTCTGGGCGAGCCGGACAAGGCCTGGTACATGCTGCTGCCGACTCTCAATAATGAGCGCATCATGGTAGGCGCCTTCTGCCTGGGCGTCATCGACGGCGTGCTGGAAGACGCGCTCGACTATATGAAGCAGCGCAAGGCCTTTGGCGGGATCATCGGCCGGTTCCAGAGCTTGCAACATTATATCGCCGACATCGCGACCATGCAGCAGACGACCGAACTGATGCTGCATTACTGCGCCGACAAGCAGAGCCGGGGCGAGAATGTCGGCGTCGAGGCCAATATGCTCAAGCTCATGGCGTCCGAAAACGCCAATGCCGCAGCCGATATGGGCATCCAGATATTGGGCGGCATGGGCTATTCGGCGGAAACCGACATGCAGCGCTACTGGCGCGACAGCCGCCTGTGGCGCATTGGCCCCATCACCAACGAAATGGTGCGCAATGGCATTGCGGAGAGCCTCGGCCTGCCGCGATCCTTCTGAAAGACAGGTGCCTGGCGGGTGGACGGTGTCCCAATGTCCACCCGAAATTCCCGGCAAAAAATATAAGGAGAGTAAGTGCGATGATGTTTCCGGAGCAGCCGATTCCCGATCATGTGCCGCCCGAGCTGGTGAGCAAGGATTTTCCCTTCATCTTCGGCATGACGACGGCAAAGGACCCGTTCGACGATCTGGCGATGCAGGTGCATGAGGGGCCTGACATCATCTATGCCGCCCACGCCTATCCCGGCGGAACCGGCGCCTGGGTGCCGCGGCGCATGGCGCATCTGCGCGAAATTTATCTCGACACCGATCATTTTTCCTCGACCGACTTTTCGCCTTTCTCCAAGCTGGTGGGGGGCAACTGGATCAATTCCCCAGCGGAGCTCGATCCGCCCGCCCATGGCCCCTTTCGCCAGATGGTCAATCCTGCCTTCACGCCCAAGGCGATGGCGGCGCTGGAAGACAAGATCCGGCACTATGCGGTGGAATATATCGACGCCTTCGCCCTACGCGGCCAGTGCGAATTCATGAGCGAATTCGCCTTTGAATTTCCGATCAAGGTGTTCATGGAACTGATGGGCCTGCCGCACGACCGGGTGAGCGAGTTCATGGAGTGGGAAATGAACCTGCTCCACAATCACGACCTGTCCAAGATTGCCGAGGCGACGCGCAGCGTGCTTGCCTATCTGGGTGGGGAGATCGAGGACAGGCGAGCCAACCCACGCAATGACCTCATCAGCTTCGGTGTGCAGGGGCGGATCGATGGCCGGGCGCTGACCGACGATGAACTGCTGGGCTTCATGTTCAATCTGTTCATTGGCGGGCTGGATACGGTTTCGACCAATATGGGCCTGCACTTCCGGCATCTGGGTAGCCATGCGGAGGATCAGGCCTATCTGCGCGCCAATCCGTCGGAAATTCCGCACGCCATAGACGAGCTGATGCGGGCCTATGGCGCGGTGACCACTTTTAGAACCTGCAAGAAGGAGACGGAAGTGGCGGGCATCCGCTTCATGCCCGGCGACAAGGTGGCGATGTCCACCACGCTCGCCGGCCGCGATCCGGCCGAGTTCGACGCGCCTGCCGAGGTCCGGCTCGACCGGCGGCCGCGTCATGTCGGTTTCGGTTTCGGCATCCATACCTGTGTGGGCATGCATCTGGCGCGGCGCGAGCTGCGGATCGCGATGGAGGAATTTCTCTCGCGCATTCCCGACTTCCGCATCGCACCCGGCCATCAGGTGGAATGCCATTTGGGGATGATCCAGCCGGTCGCACTGCCGCTGGTGTGGACGCCCGCAAGCTGAAAAATGGGAGGGCGTTCGCCTTGTGGCGGACGCCTCACCCCGCATCATAGGTCGAGGCAGGCCTCTTCGAAATCAAGCCGGGGGTTGCGGGAATAGAGTCCTGCCGGATCGCCATAGCCGATATTGCACAGGAAATTGCTTTTCCACCGGCCGTCCGGGAAAAATTCCGCGTCGGTGCCCGCCTGATCGAAGCCCGACATCGGGCCGCAATCGAGCCCGAGCGCCCGTGCTGCCATGATGAGATAAGCGCCCTGAAGCGTCGAGGAACGCGCCACCGTGTCCGCGATCAGCGCGTCCTTGCCCTCGAACGTGCTGCGCATGTCACGCGACGGGAAAAGCTTGCCGTAAAATTCGTAAAATCGGGTGTCGCCCGCGATAATCACGGTGCAGGGCGCCTGCATCACCTTGTCGACATTGCCCGCGCTCAGATGGGGTTTCAGGCGAGCCTTGGCGGCGGTGGAGCGCAGGAAGACGAAGCGGCCGGGATTGCTGTTCGCGGTCGTCGGTCCCCATTTGGCGAGGTTGTAGAGGGTTCGGACAGTCTCAGCGGTGACGGGCCGGTCGCTCCATTGATTATGGGTGCGGGCGTCACGGAACAGCAGGTCCAGCATGGCATCTTCGGTCAAGACGGGCGTGTCGGGCATGATCGCTCTCTTATTTTGCGTTGGATTGGGCGATGCCCCGGTCATTCCAGCCCGCAGCGTCCTGCGCAAGGATTGCGTCGGCCTCTTCACCCAGCTTCGCCATGTCGGCATTTTCCCAGATGCGATGGCCGCCTGTGGCATAGGCGCGCCCATTGTCCCGATAGAGCAGCGCGTCGACGATGTTCGCGCGCAGCTTGTCGATGCGGCGCACCACGCGGCCGGGCGTACCCATGACGAGCGAATGCGGCGGGATCACGCTGTCGGGCGGCAGGAAGCTGTGTCCGGCAATGATCGAGCCGCGCCCTATGACGCACCGTTCCATGATGGTCGCGCCTATGCCGATCAGGCAGGCGGGTTCGATGATGCAGCCATGGACCACTGCGCCATGACCGATAGTGCAATAGTCGCCGATGATCGTGGGATCATCCCATCCGATATGGACCATCGCATGGTCCTGCACGCTGGCGCAGCGCCCGATCGATACATGCGCTCGTTCGGAACGGACGACGGCATAGGGCCAGAGGCTGCAATCGTCGCCCAGCCGCACATCGCCGAAGATGCGGACGGTGGGGTCGATATAAGCGGGGCTTCCCATGCGATCAGCGGGTGATGACGATCTTGCCATGGGGACTGCCGGCCTGCGCCGCCCACGCGTCGGCCGCATCCGCAAAGGCATAGCGGCATGTGTCGACGGTCAGGCCCTGGGTCATTGCCATGTCGATCAGCCGGTCATAGGCGGCGCGGCGCTCGCTGGCCGGCCGTTGCCCGGTGCCGACGCCGATATGGCTGCGGAAGACGAGATCGCGCAGGGACAGCGTGACCGTTGGCCCGGCCTGCACGCCGATGCTCATCATGCGCGCGCCGGGCCGGGTGGCGCGCATCGCCGCTTCGGCGGGCGGACCGTAGATGATGTCGAGCACGACATCATAGCCGCCTTGCGAAACCGCCTTCAGCGCGGCGTCATCATCGCCTTCGCCCAATAGGGCGATCGCATCGGCATGACCGGCGGCCTGCATGGCCTCCAGCCGTTCGCGGCTGCGCGCCGCCGCCACGACGCGGCCCGCGCCCAGCAGCCGCGCGACCTGCGCGCCGATCTGCCCGACCGGGCCGGTCGCGCCGAGAATGAGGACGGACTCGCCTCTGGCTATCCGCGCCTCTTCCAGCGGGATCAGTGCGCCGGTGCCGGAGATGGCAAGGGCGATCAACTGGTCGTCCGAAAGGCCGTCGGGGGCAGGCCAGATTTCCTCTTCGGCCACGAGCGTGCGTTCCGCGATGGCACCGAAGGGCGCTCTGCTATGGCCGAAATAGACGCGCCTGCCGTCATCCAGGCGCCCGACACCTTCGCCGCCGGGCACATAGGGCGCGCTGATGGGACCGAAAAAGCCCTTCGCGCGCATGAGGTCGGTGGGGCCGATTCCGGCCGCCGCAACCTCTATGACGCGACAGCCGGGCTGGGCGGCTGGCTCGGGATGATCGGCCAGCGCGAAGCAGCCATCGCTGTCGATCAGGGCGGCCCGCACGGCGTTCCCCTATGGTCGTGATGGATGCGGCCGGGCCGCGGAGGAAGGAGGGGCGCCCATTCTTTCGACCGGGCAACCCTTCTTTCGGTGGCTTATCGACCTCAATAGGCGCCCGGCGGCGAGATCGGATCGGCGCCGGTCAGGTTGCGGCCATAGATTTCATAGCCGATAGTCGGGATATTCTGGATATGCCGCAGCGCCATCGAAATGTCGCGCCAGTAGCGGTTGATCGGCTTGTCCAGCGCGAAGCCCGAGGACCCGGCCTGGAACATCAGCGATTCGCTGGCGCCATGAACCAGCTCGATCATCTGCGCGCCGCCCGCACGCTGCCTCGCCTTCTCCGCAAGGGTGAATTCCTCGCCCAGACCGACGCGGTCCAGCTTGGCGGTCAGGTCGAACAGGATCAGCTTGGCGGTATCGATCATCGCTGCCGCTTCGCCCAGATCGCGCATATAGGCGCCCGAACTGGTGCGCGGGCCGATGATGGTCGTCAGCACCGGCTTCTTGGGGGCCTCGGCGGTGACGATTTCCAGCATGGCCTCAACCGCGCCGATCAGCTGGGCGATGCCGGTGGTGCGGACGACGGGCACGGCGGGCAGCAGATCGGAAGGGGCGCCGAAATGGCGCTTCGTCCGGTCGATCTGTCCGGCGCGTTCATCCATCAGCACCATCTGGGCGTCGGGAATGAAAACATCCGTGGCGACCGCCGTGTCGGACCCGGTGCCCTGCATGCCGGAAACGAACCATGTGTCTTCGATGGTCATGCTGTCCATCGGCAGATAGCACATGCTGATGCCGGGAACGACGGGACCGTCATATCCTTCCAGCACCACGCCCTGCTGCGCCCAGTTCGATTGCCGCGAACCGGACATATAGGGCCATTTGCCGTTGATGATCCAGCCGCCGTCGACCTTGCGCGCCTTGCCGGGAGGGTTGTAGGCGCCGCAGACGGACTGCGGACTGCCGCCGAACACCGCGTCCTGCACGCCATCGGGCGCGAGGCTGGTGATCCAGCTCGTTCCGTTGACGATCTGGATTACCCAGCTGATGGCGGGATCGCCCTTGGCGATTTCCATCTGCACCCGGCAGAAATCCGTGGGGGAGAGGCCCATGCCGCCCAGCCGCTGCGGCAGGAGCATGCGCAGGAATCCTTCTTCCTTCAACATCTTGTCCACGGCGGGGGTAGGATTGCGCCGCTTCTCGCCCTCGGGCGCCTCGCTTTGCAGGAAGGCGCGAAAGCCGCGCGCTTTTTCCACCATCGCGTCAGCGACAGCCTTTTCGGCAAAGCCGCACTGGATTTCATTATCCACCTTGGGGGCAGTAGCCATCAGTTCATCCTTTCTTATGTTCGCTATGGTGCCCGGCGATCTGCAATGCCCATTCGCACAACTGATCGGGCGCGCTGTTCCAGATCGCCAGCCACTCCGGAGTGGCTGGAATGATGAGAGTGCTCAGTTGTAGGCGGACCATCGTGTCGCAGAACGCGTCCCGGTTGATCTGGCTGTCGATGAGCCTGTCGAAATAGTCGAGCACCGGATCCAGCGCACGCTGGACCGCGGCCTTATGGCGACCGAAATGGCTGCGCAGGAAATTGAGATGGAAGGCCGGTTCGACCTCGAAAATGCCTTCGGGCGAGCGTTCGATCGTGAAGCGGCCGTAAAAACGCATCACCGCGCGGAAGCGCTCGATCGGCTCAACAATGCTTTCGCCCGATTCCACAATGCCCTTTTCGAAGCTGCTGCAGATATATTCGCTGAAGGCCGCCAGCACTTCCTCCTTGGAGGCGAAATAGCGGTAGAGCGTGCCGCGCGAGACGCCGCTGCTCTCGCTGATGTCGCTCATCGACAGGCGGCGCGCGCCAATAGAGTTGATCGCGCGCAACGTGCCGTCCATGATCTTCTGGACGCTGCCCGATTGATCGGTGGCGACGATTTCGTTCCAGTCGGCGTGCGGCATCAGTTTCATGTCTGGGCTTCCATCTCTGCCAGATTGTGCGGAACGCTCACATAGCCTGGCAGATGCTGACCGCCATCCACATTGATCAGCTCTCCATTCACAAAGCGCGACATTTCCGACGCCAGGAACAGGACGACCGGGCCGATATCCTTTTCCGGGTCGCCCGCGCGCTTGAGCGGGTTGCTGGCGGTCGCCATCTCAAGAAAGCCGGGGACGTTTTCGGCTAGGTCTGCAAATACCTGCCCCATGCCGGTCGGCGCGATGGCGTTGGTGCGGATGTTGAAGCGGCCCCATTCGACCGCCGCGGTCCTGGTAAGCCCCAGAATCGCGCCCTTGTTCATATTATAGTCGGCGTGAAGCCATGCGCCGGTCTGGGCGTCGATCGAATAGAAATTGATGATCGAGCCGCCGCCGCGCGCCTTCATATGCGGGAAGGCGGCGCGCATGGCCCACCAACTCCCCCAGGTGCCGATCTCCAGTGTCCGCTGAAGCATCTCGTCCGTTTTCTGCTCCAGCAGCACATTGGGCGAAAGCTGCGACGCGTTGTTGACCAATATGTCCAGCCCGCCAAATTCGCTGACGGCGCGTTCGATCATCGCCTCCACTTCGGTCTTGACGCCCATGTCGGCCGACATGCCGACGGCGCGGACGCCGAAGCTTTGCGTGATTTCCGCCGCGACGGTTTCAGCGGCGGCCCCGTCCCGGCCGGTGATCAGCAGATGCGCGCCTGCCTCTGCAAGGCAGCGGGAAATGCCGTAGCCCAGCCCCTTGGCGCCGCCGGTGACGATTGCGACCTTGTCCTTCACCAATCCCGTCACGCTACCGCTCCTGTCATCTGCTCGCTCAGGGCACGGTCCATGTCCATGCGTTCCTGGCAATAGTCTTTTGTGAAAACATAGCCGCGGATCGCCCCGTCCGCGTCGTGATAATGATATTTGATGCCGCGCTCGTCATTGGTGATTTCCTGCCACTGTCCTTCCACGCCCGTGGGCGCTGGCAGCAGGACGACGGGATAGGCGGTGGTCTTGACCTGTACGGACAGCGGCGGGAAGCGGATATCCGTCGGCGTGCCGAGGGCGCTGGGCGCGATGGCGCGGGCGGCGGCCATGATCGGCGTCACATAGGCCGCCAGTCCCTGCGGATATTCGGCGCAATCGCCGATCGCATAGATGGCGGGATCGCTGGTGCAGCCCGTCTGATCGACCTTGATGCCGCGCGCGACCTCCAGCCCCGCCTCCTGTGCGAGCTGGATATGCGGACGCAGCCCGACGGCGGAAAGAACCGCCGCCGCCTCGATCACCAAGCCGTCGTCCAGTTCGGCCCTGATTCCGCTTTCGCCCTTATGGATGGCCAGAACCTTGCGGCCTAGATGCCATTCCACGCCCTTTTCGGACAGCGCGTCGCGGATCATCTGACCGACGCCCGGCGGCACGAGCTGGGCCAGGGGATGGCCGAGCATGTCGACGACCACCGGCTGATAGCCGCTTGCGGAAAGGTCGTTGGCAAATTCGGTGCCGACAAGGCCCCCGCCCATGACGAGCACGCGGGCGCCATCTGGCAAGGCCTCCCGAAAGTCGCGATAATTGTCGAGATTGTTGACCGCGAGCGCGCGGTGCGCGGCGTCCCCGTCGATCGGCGGCCGGACCGGATCGGCGCCCATCGCCAGCACCAGCCGGTCGTAGAAGATCGGCCCGCCGGTGGTCAGAACGGCCTTGTCCTGCCGGTCGATCGCTTCGACGATACGGCCGGCCCGCAGATCGAGCTTCAGCTGCGCGACCATCTTTTCCGCCGGCGTGGTGATCAGCGTATCGGCAACCTTGCCCTTGGCGAGCGCGGTCGACAAAGCGGGCTTGGAATAGAAATGCCCGTCATCCTGCGTGACCAGCGTCAGCCGGGCGTCCGGCGCAAGCTTGCGAAGCTCACGCAGGACGCCATAGCCGGCAAGGCCGCTGCCGACGACCACGATATGCGGGGTTTCCGTCACCGAAGCCGCTCCGGTCAGAGGAAGATGGCGAAGTTGGACATGCCGAGCGTCGACTGGTCGACGATGATTTCCCGGCTCGCCAGCTTGTACGCGCCGTCGACCAGCCGCCAGATGTCGCGGCGTTCGGCGCTGATCGTCTCATTCTCCGGATTGTCCATGCGGCTGCGCTCGACATAGAGGTAGCTCACAACCTCATATTCGCCGGCCGTTTCGCTTTCGGCGATGCGGACATTGGTGACGAAGCGGCGCGTGCGCGACGGCGGATCTTCGGCCCAGGCGCTCTTCGCCAGACGGCCGGTCCGCATCAGGATCGAGCCGTAATTCTCGTCGAAATGCTTCATCGTGCGCACCACGTCCCGGTCCTTGTTCGGACCGTTGCGGGTGAGGCGGAGGGGAGCGGTGTAGCTCAAATCCTGTTCCAGATAAGCCACCCAGTCGTCGAACCGGCGTTCGTCGAGCGCGGCGGCTTCGTCATAGAGGGTTTCGAGCAGGCGGTTATAGACTTCCGACCCGAGCGGCACTCGCTTGGTGGAGACAAGACCGCGCAGGACGCTGGTCTTGTCGATGGCGGCGGTCGCGTAGTTCACCATGATATCTGTCCTCTCTCGTCGCCGCGGCTCAGGCTTCGGCCATCAGATTATAATAGGCCATCCACCAGGCCCATTGCGTGTCGTCCTTGGTGAAGCCGGGATAGAGATCGCCGCCGCCGACCCAGCCTTCTGGACGCTCATGGCCGTGCAGCGCCTGATATTTGAGCGTGATGGTCTTGCTCATATGGCCGCGTGAATTGCGCATGATCTGCGGCCATGTGTCGGCGTCGTCCTGCTCGATCGTGCCCGACGTGCCGGTCGACCAGATGGCGTTCTGAAGCATGTCGCGCTTCACATCTTCCGGCGCATCCTTTTCCGCGAAGATGAAGTTCACGAACTCCACCTTGTCCGGCCCCTTGGGCACATAGGTGTGCAGCGACAGGGCGCCTGAAGCGCCGCCATCCGTGCGGGGCGCGAAGATGAAGGCGATCAGGATGTTGGGGAACATGCCGCCGACCTGGGGCGGGATGTTCGCCAGCTGCTTGACCTGATCTTCCGACAGATTCTCGAACAGCTGAGGGATCAGGTCCTTGGTGATGCCGGGCGGCGGCAGCAGATGCAGCCGTTCTTCCGTGGTTTTTCCCTCGAAGCTGACGTCTGCGAACATCTTGAAGGTCTGCGCCGCTTCCAGGCAACGCAGCGTGTGGCCCTGCGGCACAGAAAGGTCGACGCCATACATGCCCGGCGCGGTGTCGTAGATCGACTCCGCGGTGCCGCCCATGATCCCGCCTTCCATAAGCGAACGGTGCAGCGTCAGGGTGTGGAAGCCGTCCGAGCCAGACTGCTCGCCGGGGATCTTCCAGTTGCACGGCAGCACGAAGCGCTGGGGGGGGCCAAGCATCTCAAGGCCATTGTCGGTACGGCAGAAAAGCTGATCGAGGTAGAATTTGGCGTCGCCCAGATAATCCTCGAACGACAGATCCTTGTTCCAGGTGGCGAAGATCAGGCCGCCATAGAGATGGACGCGGGCCTTTTTGAGGCCCAGCTCGTCCTTGGAACGCTTGTTGCCGTGCATCTGCTCCTTTTCGATCGGCGCGCCGATGAAGCTGCCGTCCGCGCGGAAGGCCCAGCCATGGTAGATGCAGCGATGGGCGTGGGCGTTGCCTGCTTCCGCCGTGCAGACCTTCATGCCGCGATGGGGGCAGACGTTCAGCATGACGTGGATTTCGCCGCTGCGGTCGCGCGAGACGATCACATTATCTTCCGCCATGTCGCGCATGACATAGTCGCCCGCCTTGGGAATTTCCGACTCATGGCCAAGGAGCAGCCAGGTGCGCGCGAAGATGCGCTCCATCTCCAGCTCATAGAGTTCCTTGTCGTTCATCACCCGCAACGACACCTCGTTCATGTCGCGGTCGATGAGGTCGTCAAGCGTCGTTCCGTCGCTCAGCGTCAGCCCGGCATTGTGCAGCATCTTGCTCTCCTGGAGGATTTCCTTGATTGAGTCGTGTTATACATATTGAACTAAATCTGTTCAAGGTGTAATGTCGCTTAAAGAGGAAGGAGAGGCTGGATGAGCCAGAAACTGAAAGTTGTGATCGATAAGGCGGCCTGTTGTGGCTATGGCGTTTGCGCCGAGATATGCCCCCAAATTTACAAGCTCGATGCCAATGGTATCGTGTATGTGGACGACGAGATCGTCCCCGAAGGACTGGAGGAACTGGCCCGGGAAGGGGCCGAAGCCTGTCCGCAGTCCGCCCTTGCCATCGAAGAAGTCTGAAGTCGGCGTGACCATGCGCGGGTCCGGGGGGGCGGATATCCTGTCGCTCGATAGGTTTTTGGCGCTCGTTCCCTGCGGCACGGTCGTTTGACAGGCAGATGAGAGGATCGCGTTGATGGGGCAGGCCGAGATTTTATATACACCGTTCACGATCGGCTCGCTCCACCTGCGCAATCGGTTCGTGATGGCGCCGATGACGCGGAATTTCTCGCCGGGCGGCATCCCCTCGGAAGGGGTGGCCGGCTATTATCGGCGGCGGGCCGAAGCCGATGTGGGGCTGATCATCACCGAAGGGGTGGGGGTCGACCATCCCGCCGCAGTGGGACGCGAAACCATGGGCGGCGGCGCTTCGCCCGTCCTGCATGGCGAGGAAGCGCTGGCGCGCTGGCGCGACATCGTGGCCGGCGTGCATGACGCTGGCGGCCTCATCATCCCCCAGCTATGGCATCAGGGCGTCATTCGCGTGCCGGGCACGGGCTATCATCCCGATGCGCCATCAGCCCGTCCGTCCGGCATCTGGGGCCCGACCGACAAAGCGATCGTGCCGCCCGATTATCTGGAACAGGTGCGGGCACCCACCGCGCCGCTGACCGACAGCGAAATCGGCGACCTGATCGCCGCCTTCGCCCGCAGCGCGGCCAATGCGAAGGCGGTGGGTTTCGACGGCGTGGCCCTGCATGGGGCGCATGGCTATCTGATCGACAGTTTCCTGTGGCGTCATACCAATATGCGGGAAGATCGCTGGGGCGGCGGGATTGCCGAGCGCGCGCGCTTCGCGGTCGAGCTGGTGCGGGCGATCCGGGCCGCGACCGCGCCCGATTTTCCGGTCATTTTCCGCTTCTCCCAGTGGAAGCTTCAGGATTATGAGGCACGCAATGCAGAAACGCCCGGCGAGCTGGAAGCGATGCTGGCTCCCCTGGTCGAGGCGGGGGTCGACATATTCGACGCGAGCACGCGCATCTTCACGGCACCGGCCTTCGAAGGCTCCGACATGGGGCTGGCGGGTTGGGTCAGGAAACTGACCGGTAAACCGACCATCGCGGTCGGCGGGGTGGGCCTTAGCAAGGATTTGCAATCCTCCTTCGCGCAGCCGACCGTCATGACCGACAATCTGGCGCTGGTGGCCGACAGGATGGCGCGCGGCGAATTCGACCTGATCGCGGTCGGCCGCGCGCTGCTGATGGATGCCCAATGGGTGGCCAAGATGCGCAATGGCGGCGACGTCAATCCGTTCCGGCTGGACGCCTACGCCACGCTGGACTGATCGCCGGACACTCCGGCTCCGGCCGGGGCGTCAATGGCTGTCCGCTGCGGCATAGACCTGGATGCGGGCGATGTTGGTGCGTTCGGACTGCTGCGCGATGACCGCGACGGCGTCGGCGATGTCGCTGGGCAGCATCGGCGGGATGAAGCTGTCCCAGGACGGTTGCCCCCTGGCCTTCATATCCTCGAAAATCTCGGTGCTGGTCGTGCCGGGCGCGACAATGCCGACCTTGACGCCCGACCCGGCGAGTTCGACCCGCAGGCAGTCGGTAAACGCCTCCAGCGCGCGCTTGAGGCCGCCATAGACACCCACACCGGGGGCGGTGATGTTCGCGCCGATGCTGGATATGTTGATGATCTGGCCCCTGCCGGCCGCCTTCATCGTCCGCGCGAAAAGGGTGCTGGCGCGCACCACCGCTTCATAGTTGATCGCGATCATCGGGCGCAACTGATCGAGGTCGAACGCGTCGATCGGCGCGGCGTGCAACATGGCGGCATTGTTGACCAATATGTCGGCCCGATCGAAGCGGTCGAGGACGAAATCGTGCAGCCTTTGCGGCGCGTCCGGGTCCGCCATGTCGGCGGCAAAGGCCGTGCTGCCGCGGCCCAGTTCCTCTGCCAGTTCGGTGAGGCGGTCGGCGCGGCGGGCGACCAGCACCAGGGTCGCGCCCGCTGCCGCAAGCGTGCGGGCGCTGGCCGCGCCGATGCCCGACGATGCGCCGGTGACGATGGCAATCTGCCCTTCCAGATGATCCATGACGTGACTTCCTCTTTTCAGATCAGATAAGACGGATCAGCCTCTTGCCGTCATTTTCGCCGCGATAGAGACCAGCGAGCGCGTCGGGGCAGGATTCTATGCCGTCCAATATATCCTCGCGCCATGTGAGCCGGCCCTGCGCGATCCATGTCCGCAATTGCGCTGTCGCTTCGGCATAGCGATCGGCATGGTCGAAGATGACGAAGCCTTCCATACGGGCGCGTTTGACCAGAAGATGGCGTTCGACGCGCGGCCCGGTGGGCCATGGCTCCCAGCGGTCGATCGATGCCGTTCCGCACACAATGACGCGCCCGCGCTGTGCCAGATGCGGCAGAACCGAGTCGCTGATCGCCCCGGCGACATTGTCGAAATACATGTCGATACCCTTGGGCGCATGCTCGGCGATCGCCGCGCTTATGTTCCCGGCGCGATAATCGATGGCGCAGTCATAGCCATACTCATCCACGCAGCGTCGCGCCTTGACCGGCCCGCCCGCGATGCCGATCGTGCGGCAGCCAAGGATGCGGGCGATCTGGCCGACGGTCGAACCGACCGCGCCGGCCGCCGTGGATACCGCGATGGTCTCACCCGCGCGCGGCTGGCCGATCAGGGTAAGGGCCAGATAGGCCGTCATGCCGTTGATGCCCAGAATGCCGAGCGATGCCCGCATCTCCGGCGCGGTGGTGCGCTGGACGACCTGATCGGCTGCGAGGCAGGCATAGTCCTGCCAGCCGAACCAGCCGGACACATGCTCTCCCACCGCATAGTTGGGATGCGCGGAGGCCACGACCTCGCCCACGGCAAGGCTGCGCATGACCGAACCGATGGCGACGGGCGCGGCATAGTTGCCCGCATCGGCGATCCAGCCGCGCATCGCCGGTTCGATCGAAAGATAGTGATTGCGCACCAGAATCTGACCCGGCGCAGGCGGTTCGACCGGCGCCTGCCGGATCGCGAAATTTTCCGCCTGCGCGATTCCCGACGGGCGGGAGGTCAACAGGACCTGGCGGTTGAGATCAGCCATCCAGCCCCGCTTTGACCATGGTGAATTTCCGGCGGGAAATCTTCCATCCGTCCGAGGTGCGGACCAGGCAATCCTCATAATAGCCCGCCGCGCGATGGGTCACGCCGCCTTGGGTCGCCTCCGGCAGGAGCGCATCGACATAGCTGCGCGCGTGCACCTCATCGTTGCGCTTCTCTATCACGATATTGGTGATCCGGTGCAGCGTCGGCCCCATATGGCGGTGGGCGTCGGCCATATATTCGGCGATTTCGCGCGGGCCGCGCCAATGCCCGAAACTGCCGTAATCGGCCTCGCAATCCTGCGCGAAGCAGGTCCGGAACAGCGGCCAGTCACGCGTGTCGATGCCGGTGGCGTAGCGCAGCAACACATGTTCGATCGCACGTTCATCATCGGCGCCGACGGGCAAGCGTCTCACCAGACTGCCATGTGCGGGCATGTTCATCCTCCCCTAGTTTCGGCTGAAAACATAAAGAGGCGCCGGCTAAACTTGCCCGCCAAAGGATAGGATCGACTGTCATCTTCCGGCGATTTATAGCCTCGGCAGGCCCAGCCACCAACGGGCGGCCGCCTCTATTTCCGGTTGGGCAGTGCGTAGGCGATCAACGCGTCGCCCGCACCTGACAGCATTGCGCCATGTCCGCCCGCCGCGATCACCACGAACTGGCGTCCGCTCGCGTTCGACCAGTAGGTGGTGGGAGAGGCATTGCCGCCGGCGGGCAGTCGCGCCTTCCAGAGCAGCCGGCCGGTCGTCGTCTCATAGGCGCGGAACATATGCTCCTGCGTCGCGCCGATGAAGGTGACGCCGCTCGCGGTAGCCACCGACCCGCCGATATTGGGCACGCCCATGGGAATCGGCACGAACGTTGGCAGGGCCAGCGGGCCGCTGTCGCGCGAGGTGCCGAATATCCTGCTCCAGACCAGTTTTCCGGTCTTGAGGTCCACCGCGTTGATGCGGCCATAGGGGGGCTGCTGGCACGGAATGGCGAGCGGGGAGAGGAAGGGCGCGATATGGGCGGCATAGGCCACGCCCATCTGGGCGACCGGCCCACCGACATCGCTCATATGGGCGGCGTTCATCGGCCTGATGCCCTGTCGGTCCGCGACGGCTCTGGGGATCAGGCGATTGTAATTGCCGACCTGGTTGTTGTTCACGATCATCAACCCGCGCCGGGGATCGACCGATACCCCACCCCAGTCGATCCCGCCGAGATAGCCGGGCCAGGTGAGGGTGGGATGCTCAGTCGACAGCGGGGTCATGTCCCCGTCGAAGCGGGCCTGGCGGAAGCGGATGCGGCACATCGCCTGATCGATCGGCGTCAGACCCCACATGCTCTTTTCCGCCGGACGCGGCCCGCCGAAACTGGGCATGCCGACCGAATAGGGCTGGGTCTTCGACAGGCGTTCGCCGGGAACGGCGCCCTGCGGGACTGGGCGTTCCTCGACCGGCAACAGCGGCTTGCCGGTCGCCCGGTCGAGGAAGAATATCTCCCCGCGCTTGGTCGGCTGGAGCAGGCCGCGCACGCCGCCGGGAAGATCGACCAGCGTGGGCTGGGCGGGCACATCATAGTCCCACAGGTCATGATGGGTCGTCTGGAAGGACCAGCGCACCGCCCCGCTCTCCGCGTCCAGCGCCAGCACGGCACTGGAATAGAGGTCATCATTGACGGTGCGATGCCCGCCGAAATAATCGGGCGTTGCATTCCCTGTCGGCACATAGACGAGGCCCAGCGCTTCGTCCGAGCTCATGGGCGCCCAGCTATTGGGCGTGCCCGGCGTAAAGACGCCGCCGCGCGGCGGCAGCCCGTGATCGTCGGGGCGACCGATGTCGAAGGCCCAGGAAAAAGCGCCCGTGACGGCATCGAACGCCCGGATGACGCCGGAAGGCTCCCTGATTTTCTGACCATCCATCACCCAGCCGCCCAGAACGAGGCGGCCGCGCACGAGGGCGGGGGGCGAGGTGACGAAATAATAGCCCTTGTCGACCGTTCCCAGTCCCGCCTTCAGATCCACCTGACCGCCCTGTCCGAATCCGGGGCAAAGTCCGCCGGTCACCGCATCGAGCGCGATCAGCCGGGCGTCGAGCGTCGCGGTGTAGATGCGCTCGGCGCAATAGCCATGGGCCTGCGGGATGCGATAATAGGTGACGCCGCGGCAGACGAGGCCATAGACACCCGCGAGATCGGTCTTGGGCCGGTGCCGCCATAATTGTCGCCCCGTTTCCGGATCGAGCGCGATCACATCATTATTGCCCGCACACAGGAACAGGCGATTGCCCACCTTGAGCGGATTGACCTGAAAGGCCGTGCCTTGCTTGCCATCGGTGAGTTTGCCGGTGTGGTACGTCCATGCCCTTTCCAGATGGCCGACATTGGCGGGCGTGATCTGCGCCAGCGGCGAATAGCGCGATCCGCCCCGGTCGTTGCCATAGGCCACCCAGTCGCCATCGGAGGCGCGGGCCGGTCCCGCGCCCCACAGAGCGCTGCCCGCCGGCGGCGAACGATCCGCCCAGAAGGCGGCGCCGATCGCGCCGACGAGGAGCAGCAGAAGACCGGGCCACAGCATGCGTGCGCCGGGCAGGGGGCGGTCAAGGCCGACATGCCGCCGGTAATAGGGGGTGAACATGTAGAGGCCCATGGCGACCGGCATGGCCAGCCGGGGCGCAAGAGCCCAGCCGTCCAGTCCGACCTCCCAAAGCGACCAGCAGAGATTGGCCGCGAGAAAGGCCCAATAGAGGGTGACCGAGAGGGGCGAACGGCGCCAGCCGAGACAGGCCGCACTCACCATCATGAGGCCGGACACACAATACCAGCTTGACCCGCCGAGCAGGGCGAGCCGTCCCCCCAGCCACAGCAGCGACAGGCCGGCAAGAAGCATCGACAGGATGAAAATCATGTTCAGAAAGCGGCGCATCAGGCTCCCCCCTTGGAATCCGGCAAAAGCTGTGAGGGGAGAATCAGGCAGGCAATTGTGCCGCAAGCCAGTCCGGTACATTGATCCGGTAGCACTTCTGCTCATAGAGTCGGCTGATCTTCCAGCCTTGCCCGGTGCGGACGAAATCATGATGGTACCAGAGGCCGAAGACCAGCGTATCGGCCGTTTCGCCGTTGCTGACCGTCATCGGATTATAGCAGGCGGTTTTGGTCTTCGCCCGGTCGCCCGCGATCTGATATTGGGTGGTGGACACGGCATGCTGAAAGGCGAGGATCAGCGTCAGACTTTCCGCCAGGAAGGACTTTATCTCCGCAAGGCCCCCGACGACGCCCACCATTTCCGAATAGTCGATCACGGCGTCTTCGGTGAAATAGCGGTCCAGTGCGTCCCAGTCGCGTGTATCCACCGCGTAGCAATAGCCCACGATCAGATCCTGAATCTCGAACCTGTCCGACATTTCCTGCAGGGTCAGTGTCATGGCCTCTCCTCCTTCATTCTATAGAATGGCTGCTGACACAGTGCGGAAGGCGCGCCGCCTTCCATTGGGTAGGTGCCGAGCGCGGCGGCTAAGGGGAATGAAACGTCACTCCCGGGATCGATCCCGTGGACCGTTTTTTAATCAAGGAGACTATTATGGGCCTCGCCCCGTTCACGGAAGCCGATTTCGTCCTGTCGAAGGAGAAGCGGGCAGAAATCACCGCCGGGCTGACCGAGCGGCAGGCGTACATGGTCAATCACTGGATGGACCTGCACGAGGTCATCAACCGCGGCGACTGGGACGGCATGGACCAGTTTTTCAACACCGACAGCATGACCTATGACAATCCCAACCGGCCTGACCTGGGAACCTATCATGTCTGGAAGACCTCGCCGCAGGGCCTCTACACGACTTTTCCGCCCAGCATCTATCGCACGCTGAAGGCCTGGGGCCGCGGCGAGGACGAGATCTGCGTCCTGTGTCACCATCATGGCAAGCATACCGGCGGTCCCTATATGGGTGTCCAGCCGACCGGGAACGAGTTGAACGTGCTGTGGTTCTCGTGGCTGCGATTCCGCGGCGACAAGATCGATCACATCTATTCGATCTCCGACGTGCTGACGATGCTGAAGGATCTGGAAGTCATCGACGTTCCCCAGCCCGTCGATCCCTATAAGTGACCAACAGGCCGATCCGGCGCGGCGAGGGCGCGCCGGATCGATGAAGGGGGCTGGTCTGGAATTCGGCCGGAAAGGGAAGATAAGGGCATGAAGCGGTCTGTCGACCTCAGGATCGATGTCAGCGATGCAGTGGACCTCGGCATGGCGGCGCACATGGCGGTCACGGTCCATCTGCCGGACCTTGCGACACTGACCAACCGCATGACCGTTTGCTTCGCCTTCCCCGGCGGGGGCTATTGCCGACGCTATTTCAGTTTCGACATGCCGGATGGGTCCGGCGGCGGACAGGCGGGTTTCCATTGCGACCGCGGATGGATTTTCGTCACCTGCGACCATCTGGGATTTGGCGAGTCGACCATCGCCGAAGGCAATGCCCTCAATCTCGATAATGTCTCGGCGGCCAACGACGCCATGGTGC
The DNA here is from genome assembly GCF_019873065.1 of Sphingobium sp. PNB. NCBI lineage: Bacteria > Pseudomonadati > Pseudomonadota > Alphaproteobacteria > Sphingomonadales > Sphingobiaceae > Sphingobium > Sphingobium sp. PNB. The sequence goes on along the minus strand of NZ_JAINEZ010000008.1, from coordinate 66,952 downwards.
GGCAGGTCATGAGACGGCTGGAAGCGGGCACCCTCGTCGATGGGCTGCCCCCGGTCGTCGATGCCACATGCCTTGGCATAGGCCAATCGATGGGCGGATGCTTCACCATCGTGGCGCAGGGCAATCACGACACATTTCACGGCATCGGCGTGCTGGGCTATAGCGGCATCCATACCGTCGTGCCGACCCGGCCGGGACAGCCTCCGGCCGCATGGCCCTGGATTTCGCGCCGCTCATCGCTCGACGCGCCGCATGTCCTGAACGCGGCCGCGCTGGCGCAAGCGCCGGGCGTGACGCTGGGCGACGCCGAGGCGCTTCAGGCGGCGGCACGGGCAGGTGAGCATCCCTTTCAATGGTCTTTTCACCATGATGATGAACCTGCGGACATCGTCACGCTCGACATGATGGCGTCCGCAGGGCTGGTCGATCCGCTGCCCGAATGGCGTTCGGCGACCACGCCCCCATGCGGTGTATATATGGTCGCGCCGGGCGCGGTGGCGCTGGAAGCGGCCGCCATACGCGTGCCTGTGCTGATCGCCATGGGCGAACGCGATGTCGTGCCAGACCCTTTAGCCGAACCCAGAGCCTATAAGAGCGCGGAAGACATTCAACTCTTCGTGTGTCCCCGCATGGCGCATATGCACAATTTCGCGCCCACCCGCGTCCGCTTCTGGGAGCGCATCCATAATTGGGGCGATGGCGTGGCGGCGCAGCGCCTGCTGGGCTGAGCGGAACCCTTACCGCCGACTTTTAGAGGCTGAAGCCCCCATCGACGATCAAGGTCTGGCCGGTCATATATTGCGCCCTTTCCGAGGCCAGAAAGGCCACGGCTTCGGCGATATCCTCGCCGCTGCCGAAGCGTTGCAGGGCAATGCGTTTGCGCTGTGCTTCCCAGATTTCAGGCGAATAAAGCGATCTCAGGAAGTCGGCGCCCAAGCCGGCATCGATGATTCCCGGAGCGACCATATTCGCCCTGATGCCGTAGCGGCCTTCCTCCTTGGCGATCGCGCGGCCCAGGGCTTCCATCCCCGCCTTGGGTACGGAGGAGAGGGCGTCGCCGGGTGGGAAGCAGTAGTTCGCGACCGAAACGACGGTAACGAAATTGCCGAAGCCTTGAGCGCGGAAATGAGGAAGCGTGGCGGATACGATGCGGGTGAAGCCGACCAGTTCGATCTCGATGACTTCGCGCCATTGGTCTTCGCTGATCTGGCTGACGAAGGGCTGGGCTATTTCGACCCCGCTGGCGAAGACCATCGTGCCGATGGCGCCGAATTGCTCGACCGTCTCGCGAATGCCGGTCTCTATCGAGGCGCGATCGGAAAGATCGCAGGTAACGGACAGCGTCTCACAAGAACTATTGGGCAGAGACGCCGCGACCGCCAGCGCCTTTTCACGGCTGGACCGGTAGCCGATGGTTAGATGATCCCATTCGGTCGACAGCCGTCGGCAGATCGCGCTGCCAAGGCCGCCGGTGCCACCGACGACGAAGGCCGCGCCCTTCATCATAACGGCAAATGATGAGCCAGATGGTGGAGCAGGCGATCGGCAAAGGCATCATTGCGGTCGCCGGTGAACATGTGGCCGACACCATGGGCGATCTCGATCTCCAGTTGCGGGGCCAGTGCCCGAAACTGCCTGACGCTCTCGTCCGAAACGATCTCGCTCAGTTCCGCCTTCACAAGGACAAGCGGTGATTTTACGCGCCGGGCCGCGGCAATGAGCGCTTCCCCTTCCGAGGGGGGATGAAGAAATTCCGGCGCCGTCGTGCGCGGGTCCCAGTGCCAGAACAGGCGTCCATCTTCCTCGCGCATCGATTTGGCGAGGCCGGAAACGTCTGGCAGGCGGGGCTGGCCAAGATGGGCGTGCAGCGCATCGGCCGCTTCCTCCAGCGACGCGAAACCGGAATCGCTGGCGCGGAAGAAGCCGCGAATGTCCTCCACCCCCGTATCGACCATATAGGGCGCGACGTCGGCCAGCATGATGAGGCGCACCAGATCGGCGTGGCGCGACCCGCCCACCAGCGCCGATTGCCCGCCGCGCGAAGCCCCCACCAGGGCGATCGGCCTGCCGAGGGCATGGATGATGGCTTCGACATCGCGGCCATAAGCTTCCAGCAGATAGTCGCCGTCGCTGGCCCAGCCACTGTCGCCATGGCCCCGCAGATCGAAGGTCAGGCCATAATAGCCGGCTTGCGCCACTCGCCGGGCCGAACCCGCCCAGGAACGACGGCTTTGGCCGCCGCCATGGAAGAAGCAGACAGGCGGAGCGGCCGGGTCGCCATAGGCGTCCGCGACCATCTCCAGCCCGTCACCCGGCAGGCTTATCTGTGTGGGGGGCGTCATGCCGGAGCCATGCATTTACCCGGCGGCCACCGGCGGCACCATTTCCGCGAAAGACGGGTGTTCGCCGGGGCCCTTATAGGCGAATTTGCCCGGCGCGTGGTGCCACTTGCCGTCGTTGCGGCTCTCATAGGGCGAGGCGACCTCGATCAGGCAGCCATGGGTACTCTTATGGCCGACCCAGCTCCACTTCTGCCATGTCATGTCCGGATCGTTGAAGGTCTGACCGCCGCCGGGCAGGTGCAGCCCTTCGGCGCGCAATTTCTCCATCGCGCCCGGCACGTCGTCGGTGGCATAGCAAAGATGATGGACATGCTCGCCGACCTTTTCGAGGCGATCGCCCATGGGCGTGCCGGGGGCCGGCTGAATGAACTGGATTTCCGTGCCGCCATTGTTGACGAACGTCGCCCACTTCATGCCCGCATCGGCACCGCTGGAAAATTCATCATATTTGACAAGACGTTCTTCCAGCGATGCCGGATCGAGCACGCGCAGGATTTTGGTCCAGTCTTCGATCGCCTTTTCCAGATTGCTGACGACCATGCATACATGGGCAAAAGGTCCGCTAGGCATTTACTTTCTCCTCATCTCTTATAATTCCACCGTGGCCGTGCCGGAATTGACCGTGCCCCGGCCATCCACATCCAGCGAGAATTCGCAGGTGACGACATTGCCTTCGATCGCCGCGACCCTGCCCGTCACCACCGCCCGGTCGCTGCCATAGACATTGTCCAGAAAGCGCGAATCCATCGCCTTGATCCGTCCGCCGGGGAAGGCGCGCATCAGCATGTTCATCATATAGGCGACGTTGATCGGACCCTGGTTGATGACCCGGTCACCCAGCCCCTTCGCCTTCACCACCTCGACATCGAGATGGATGGGGTTGGGATCGGCGAGAAACACGGCCCACTGCTTCATGGCTTGCGGGCTGACGCTCTCGATCGTGAAGGGCGGCAGCGCATCTCCGATGGCGTAGCTCATGCGGCGAACTCCTTGCGGGGCAGAACCCACACATTATCGGTTTCCAGCACCTGCGTTCCATCGAGCAGGTGCAGGCGCAGGCGATAGGTCATCACATCCATGACGCCGAGCTTGCGGCTGCGCTTACGGACGAGGCTGAGAATCTCTCCCGTCACTCTGTAGCTTTCGCCGACCTTCAGCGGCGCATAGAACCGCACGCCGCTGCTGCCCATCATCGGGCCATCCTCGACATCGAATTCGCACGCTTCGCACACGCCGGCCACCGTCTTGCCCATCGCGACCTGGGTGGCGATATAATAATAGATCGGATGCGCGCTTCCGTCCCCGGCCGGCTCGATCCCGGTCGAGCGGCACAGGGCGGCATTTTCCTCAGCCGTGATGGTAAAGACCCTGGTGCCGTCCAGCGATGTGCCGGCGGCGTCGGGTGCGGGTGGAAGATCGTCAAGATCGCTCATGGCGGGTCCCTTAGAAAGAACGCGGCAGGCCGAGGCTTTCGGCAATCGTGTTGCGCACCATTTCGTTGCTGATCGGGGTCATCCGCAGGATGCGGTGATCGCGCCAGTAACGCTGCATGTCGGTTTCCGCCGAATAACCCATGCCGCCCAATATCTGGATGCCGAGGTCCGCAGCCTTCACGGCATTTTCCGTGGCGACCATCTTGAGCATGTTCGCCTCGGTTCCGCATGGCATGCCGTTGCTCTGCATCCAGGCGACATTGTAGAGCAGCAATTCGGTGAGCTTCTGCCAGGTCGCGATGTCCGCGACATAATGCTGCAAAATCTGGAAGCGGCCGATAATGCCGCCGAACGCCTTGCGTTGCAGCATATATTCCAGCGCGTCTTCCAGTACCCCGTCGATCGCGCCCAGACACTGCGCGCCGACCATGATCCGCTCATTGTTGAGCGTGGGCAGCATCGCGTACCAGGCCTGCCCGGGTTCACCCAGCACGTCCTCGTCGGGGACGAAGACATCCTCATAATGGACCTCGCACGAGCCCATGGCGCGCATGCCGAGCTTGGGCAGGAGCGAGGCGGTGATGCCGGGCGATTTGGCGTCGACGAAGAACATGGTAAGGCCATGATGCTTCTTCTCGACATTTTTGTCGGTGCGGGCGAGGACGAGCAGCCTGTCGGCGGCCTTGGCGCCGGTCGTCCACATCTTGGCGCCGTTCAGCTTCCAGCCGCCCTCGACCTTTTCGGCATGGGTTTTCATCGCGCCCAGAACATCGGTGCCGCCATCGGGCTCGGTCATCGACAGCGAGACGCGCAGCTTGCCCTGTGCCATGGGACGCAGCCAGCGATTTTTCTGCTCCTCCGTGCCGACCGCGCCGATCGTCTTCGCGCCGCCGAAGGAGGTGAGGCCCCAGACCCACAGCAGGCCACCGGCCGTTCGCGCAAATTCGCGGGCGAAGATCATCTGCATCATGACGTCGCCGCCCAGCCCGTCATATTCCTCCGGAATGCCTATCCCGAAAAATCCCTGCTCGGCGATCTTGTCCCACAGCGCGTAGGGATAATTTTCTTCGTCGGCTTCCAGCGCGCGCATCCAGTCCTTGGGCGCTTCCGCATCGACCCAGCGGCGGACAATGTCCCTGAACGCCTGCTGTTCCTCGGTGAGTGAAAAATCCATCGTCGTTCCCGTTAGTGGCCCTACGACTAAGCGCCTGTCGGACGCGTTGCGAACCTATCCAACTATAGGGCGGGCCGTCGGCAGAAACTGAACAGCTGGCCCACCATCATCCCCAACTGATCGGGGATAGGCGCGTTTTCGATCGGGTCGCCTTCACCGCCGATGGTATTGATGGCGATGCCCAGCGGCGTCGGCCAGCCCCTAAGCGCGTGGGTGATCACCCGCAGTTGCTGGAGCGTGGCGACCGCTGCCTGCCAGCCGGCCGCCGTTGCCACGCAGCCTACGGGAAGGCCGTCGAAATAGCAGCGCTCGTCGCGGCTCATATCCTCGACATAATCGAGCGCATTCTTCACGAAGCCGGAGATCGCGCCATGATAACCCGGTGAGCCGATGATGACGGCATCCGCCGACCGCAGGACGTCGACATAGCGTCGCGCCGCATCCGAACGGTCCGGATTTTCAGGCGCGTAAGACGGGAAGTCGATATCCTCCCCGGCCAGCAGCGTCGTGCGCGCGCCGCGTTCCTCTGCGATGGCAAGCGCCTTGCGAAGCGCCCGCTCGGTGGAGGAATAGGCGCGCATGGTGCCGCCAATGGCGACGACATGAAGCTGGGTCATATCAGATCGACAATCCTCCCTCGACCGGAATGACCGATCCGGTGACATAGGCGCCCGCGCGCGAGGCGAGATAGATGGCTGCCCCCGCCAGATCCTCCGGCGTGCCGACGCGGCCGCGGGGGACCATCGATTCCACCATCCTGCGCATCTCGTCGGAGGTGATGACCGTCATCTCGGATTCGAAGAATCCGGGCGCGATCACATTGGCGGTGATATTGTCGCGGCCAAGCCGCTTGGCGAGGCTCTTGGCCATCCAGTGGATGGCACTTTTCGAGGCCTGATAGGCGTAATTTTCCTTGGGCCCCACCTTGAGCGCGCCGACCGACCCGATGTTGATGATCGATGCGGGGCGGTCCGCCGTGCCGCCCGCGCGGAGCAGGGGCAGGAATTTCTGGAGGGTGAAGAAGGGTGCCTTCAGGTTCAGGTCGATGACCGGGTCCCATTCGCCCTCGCCATATTCGTCGATGGGCGCGTCCGCCATGGTCCCTGCATTGTTCACGAGGGCGTGTACGGCCTGCTCCCGCGCGGACACCGCCGCGACCAGAGCCTCTATCCCGACGAGCGTCGACAGGTCGGCGACGAGGCCGGTGCAGTGGCCGCCCGTCGTGGCCGCAATCTCCGCCGCGGCCGCCATCACCTTGGCCTCCGTCCGGGCGCAGATATAGACCTTGGCGCCCGCAGCGGCAAAGCCGGTTGCGATATGGCGGCCGATGCCGGTCGACCCGCCCGTGACGATGGCGACGCGGTCCTTTACCGAGAACAGTTCGGCCGCATTCATGCTTTTGCTCCCGCGGCGGCAATCTTCAGAATGAGGTCGGTCGTACCCTCCGGATCGCCCACCAGCAGGGCGTGATCGCCTGGATGGTCATGGATGGTCCAGCCCAGTTCGCGCGCCCGGTCGTGCATGGCGGTCATCACCGTGACGGCCGCCGCGATATAGTCGACGGGCTGGGTGATCGTCTCGGCACCCACGGGGATGACACAGGCGGTTGCCTTCATCGGCTGGTCCGACAGATTGTCGAGCAGCCATTTCTCCCGCGCCGGGTCCATGAGATGCGGATGGTCCTTGGCGGCCGCGCGCTGCATGTCATGCACGCCCGAACCGATCGGGCCTTCGCCCGCTTCGAGCATCGCATCCAGCGCGGCGAGCTGATCTTCGGGAACATAGCCCATGAGGGACGCGATCCGTTCCCCCGACCGGGGCACGATGGCGTCGAGATAGATGATCCTGGCGATGCGGTCGCCCACCTCGGCAATGACGCCGGGCGCGACGGTTCCGGCATAGCTGTGCGCCACCAGCACAACGTCGCGCAGATCCTCATATTTGAAGACATTGACGATGTCGCGCACATGGGTCGCATTGCCGACATCGCGGCCGATCAGATGTTCGCGCTCGCCAAAGCCGGTGAATGTCGGGGTGTAGACCTTGTGTCCCCTGGCCTCCAGCAGTTCGCGGACATATTTCCATGTCCAGCCGCCCATGCCGCCGCCATGGAGAAGTAGGAATGTGGTCATGACGATCAGGCCTCCGCCGGTTCTGTGTTCTGGATGAATTCGGGGAATGGGTCCGGCCCCCACAGGAACATGCTATCCTCCGGCGCATGATTGGCGGCCGGCCAGTCGACATCATGCGGGATGAAATCGATATCGGCCGAATATTCGCTGAAACTGCCCCACGGATCGCGCACATAATAGAAATAATTGGCGCCCAGCACATGCTGGCCGACGCCCCAATTGGGACCATAGCCCGCCCGCGCCATGGTCGCGCCGCCCAACCCCACTTCCATCACAGACCCGACGTCCCAGCTATTGTGATGCATGCCCCGCCGATCGGAAAGGACGAGGGCAAGCAGGTGATGGTCGCTGCCATGGACGCCATGCAGGAAGGCGACGGCCGGTTCGCTCTTGTCCGACAGGCGCAGGCCCAGCGTTTTTTCATAGAAATCGATCGCGGCATTCACGTCGGTCGTGAAGATCGCGAAATGCGAAAGGCGGCGGGGGTGGACCTTCGGCGCCTTGCTGTTGGGAATGGCGCCGGATTGGCCGGGCGCCGCGCTGGTGAAGGTGAAATGGCTTTTTTCCGATGGCGTCGCCTTGTCGGCGGCGCGGACATTGGTGGGCAGGCCATCAAAGCCCGCGAACCAGATGCCGCCGGTTTCGGCGCCTTTGGGCGCGTCGATGCGGGTGACGCCGCAACTGTCGAGATGGGCGGCGAACGCTTCCATCTCATCGGGATAGATGCCGAAGCTCAGATAGCGCAGGCGCTTGGTGTCGCCGCTCTGGCTCAGCACGCCCCAACGATGCGGATTGCCGGCTGCATATAATTCCAGCGTGCCATTTCTGTCCCGGACTTCAAGCCCGAAGAGCGTGTAGAATGTCCGCGCTGCCTCCAGATCGGGCACTTCGACCGCGAAATGATCGATGGAATGGACGCCCAAAACATTGGCGCGGCGTCCCGACGGGCTTTTCTGGTTCATCCTTCCCTCCTTGGCTGGCCGGGCGCCGACATGGGACGGCACCCGGCCTTTCGTTCAGGCTGCTTTGATGGGGTTCACAAGCAGGCCGATCTTCTCGATTTCCACTTCGCACACATCGCCATCCTTCATGAACAGCGGAGGATTGCGGGCAAGACCGATGCCCGACGGCGTTCCCATCACCAGAACGTCGCCCGCCTCCAGCGTGAAGCAGGTGGAGAGCAGGGCGACCGTGTCGACCACGTCGAACACCATGTCGGAGGTGTTCGCGCTCTGCACCACCTGACCGTTCAGGCGGGTTTCGATCTTGAGACCGGCGCCGCCCGCCGGCAGTTCATCGGCCGTGACCAGCCAGGGGCCGAAGGCGCCGGTATCGTCGAAATTCTTGCCGACCGTCCACTGCGGCGTCTTGAGCTGATAGTCGCGGACAGAACCGTCGTTGAACACCGAATAGGCGACGATATGCGACAGCGCGTCGTCCTTGCTGATATTCTTCCCGCCCTTGCCGACGACCGCGACCATTTCCGCTTCATAATCGAGCTGATCGGAGCAGGCCGGCTTGATGATCGGCGCGCCATGTCCGATGAGGCTCGAATTGAATCGGCCAAACACGGTCGGAAATTCCGGCACGTCAAAGCCGCCTTCGGCCGCGTGATCCTTGTAATTGAGACCCAGGCAGAGAATTTTCGGCGCCTTGACCAGCGGCGGTAGGAAGATGAGGTCTTCCACCTTCACATCTTCGCCCTCGCCGCTGACTTTGGCGCCAGCGTCCGTCAGGGCACTGCCGCCGCTGGCGATCAGCGCGTCCAGATCATAGAGCGCAGCGTCACCGAACAGCGCCTTGACGCCCGCGCCCGTGTCCACTGCCAGACCCACCGCGCCATTCCTTGTCACCTTGGCCAACCGCATATTCAAACCTCCTGAGAATCTTTTTCAAACCGCTGAGCCGATGGCATGGGTCATGGTGAAATATATTTCAAGTTACAAAATACATTCAATCGAATTGCCACAGGTAGCGAAGCTGATATAGTTCATTCGATGACGAAGAAGCTGAGCCTGACCGAACGCGCCTACCGGCAGTTGCGCGACGATCTTCTGACCTGCCGGCTGGTGCCCGGCGCGAAGATCAACATCAAGGATATCACCGAAACCCAGGGCTTCAGCCTTGGGGCTGTTCGTGAAGCCCTGTCCCGGCTGACGTCCGAAGGCTTTGTGACGCAGGACGATGCCCGGGGATTCCGGGTGACGCCGATATCGATCAGCGATCTGACCGATCTGGTCAGGGTCCGCAGCGACATTGAGGGACAATGCCTCAGGCGCGCCATCGAGAAAGGTGGCCTGGACTGGGAAACTTCCATCGTCAGCGCGGCCCATAGGCTGAGCAAGACCCCGACGCGCGACCCGCAGGAGGCGGCCCGTCTGAACGAAGATTATGCCGACGCGCATGCGGCCTTTCACCACGCCCTGGTCGCTGCGTGCGACAGTCCATGGCTGCTCAAAATGCGCGACTGGCTCTATGCCCAGTCGGAACGTTACCGCTATCTCACCGTGCCTCTGGCCCATCGTGACCGGGACCTGGTTCACGAACATGCGCAGATCGTCGACGCGGCGCTTGCGCGGGACGCCGACCGCGCCGTGGCGCTGCTGACGGACCATCTGATGGCTACCGCGCGGATGCTTATCGACCCGCAAAATGGCCAGAGCGGAACCCATGCCGAACTGGCTGTCGTCGCGGATCAGGCCCTTTGATCCCATTTCAGCTCTGCCTGTTCTGACCGGTCCCACCGCCGCTGGCAGGCATCAGCATATTGCTCATGCCGCCATCGACCAGCAGGTCGACGCCGCTGATATGGCCAGCATGAGGGCCGATCAGAAACAGGATCGCCTGAGCGACATCCTCGGCCACGCCTAATTTGCGCAGGGGGATATTGGCTTCCCGCTGGTCGCGCCGCGACTGGTCCTTATATCCCGCAGCGGTCATCGGCGTGTAAGTGGGGCCGGGCGACACCGTATTGCACCGGATGCCGTCCGGACCCCATTCGATGCTGAGCTGACGGATCATCATCAGCAGCGCGGCTTTGCTGGAGGAATAGAAGCCGAGCGCGGGCGTGGGCTGGGTGGCCGACATGGATGCAGTCGCGACGAAGGCGCCCCTGCTTTCTTTGAGATGCGGATGGGCAGCCTTTCCCAGCAGCCAGGACGAGCGGGTGTTGATGGCGAAGATGCGGTCGAAATCGCTGATCGGCAGTTCGGCCAGTGCGCCGCCCATGATGACGCCAGCATTGCTGATGACGGCGTCGATCCCGTCCATATGGGTGAGCGCGGCAGCCACGATCCTGTCGCCGCAATCCGGTTCGGCGAGATCGACCACGCAGGTCGCAGCGGCGGGGCCGACCGCATCGGCCACGACCTGCAGATTGGCCGCATCGCGATCCGCGAGCAGCATCTGATGTTCGCCCGGTATCACGGACCCGGCCGCCAGCAGTTCGGCGCAGGCCCTGCCGATGCCGCTTGCAGCACCCGTAATGATCACCCGCATGTCACTCTCCCTACATAGATCCATGGCGTCGATGCGCAGTGTTTCAGTCCTTCAGGCCCAGTTCGTCCATCAACGCACCGCGCAGTTTGAACTTTTGGATCTTCGATGCCGACATCGGCCATTCGTCGATGAAACGTATATGGCGCGGGACCTTGAAGGAAGCGAGGCGCTGGCGGGTATAGGTGATGAGTTCCTCCGCCTCGACTTCGACATCGCCTTCGCGTTCGACATAGGCGGCGGGGATTTCCGCCAGCCGCTCGTCCGGCAGCCCGACCACCTGCGCCAGACGGACCGCCGGATGGGTCGCCAGCACCGCCTCGACTTCGGCCGCGGCAACATTTTCCCCGCCCACTTTCAACATATCCTTGAACCGGCCGTGGAACATGACATGGCCATGTTCGTCGATCGAGCCGATGTCGGCGCTGTGATACCAGCCGTCGGCGTCCAGCGCCTGCGCCGTCTTTTCAGGATCCTTGTAATAGCCGTCGAACAGATTGTAGCCGCGAATGAGAATTTCGCCGCGCTCGTCCACGCCCTTTTCCTCGCCGGTCTCGGGATCGACGATCTTCATCTCTATACCGGCCAGGGGGAAGCCGAGCTTCCTGAAGCCCATTTCCGGGTCCATCGTATAGCCGCCGGTGGTGACGATGCCGGCCGCCTCGGTCATGCCCATGGTCCCGACCTGAAGCATGTTGGGCGCCTTCTCCCGATAGGCCTGACCCACGCGATCCGGCATGAAGGCGAAGCAGCTGTTTTGCAGGCGCACCGACGACATGTCGGTCCTGGTCCAATCGGGATGGGTGATCATGGCCTGATGGAAGGTGACGAAGGGCAGGAACATCATCGTCACGCCTTCTTCCTCGATCTGCCTGAGACTCTCTCCGGCATCGAAATGCGGCTGGCCGATGAACGTGCCCCCCACGTCGATCGCGCCGAGCATGCACAGCATCGCGGCGATATGGAACAGCGGCAGCGGCGACCAGGCGCGCTCGTCGGGCTGGAAGGACCAGCGATAGCGGGCGAGATTCGATGCCTCCCGGGTGACGGCCTCGTGGCTGAGCAGGCACCCCTTGGGATTGGCCGAGGTGCCCGACGTATAAAGGATCATCGCGGTATCGCGGACTCTGACGGTCAGGCGGGAGGCGTGGATATCGGCCTCGTCCACCTGTTGCACCGCCGCGTCGAAGGTTGCCTGATCGATGAAGCCGGGGACCGAACGCCCGCCCAGCATGACGATCCGCCTGAGCAGAGGCGCGCCGGCGAGCGTCAGGGCGGCAGGGTCGGTGGCATCGGGCAGGTCGGGGAAGGCCTCCACCAGCCGGTGGCCGAAATCGATATGCTCGCTGACCATGTCATTGGTGATGATCGCGGCCAGATCGGCATTTTCCGCGACATAGGCCATTTCGGGCGCCTTGTAGCGCGCGTTCATCAGCACGGAGACGGCGCCGCACATCGCATTGGCGAACAGCGTTTCGACAAATTCGATGCTCGACGGCAGCAGGATGCCGACATGGTCGCCGCGCTGGATGCCGAGCGCCTTCAGCCCGCGCGCGCGTCTTAGGACGCTTTGTACGACATCGTCATATGTCTTGCGTTCCCCCGGAAAAACCAATGCTTCCTTGTCGGGCGCCTTGTCCCATCCTTTGAGAAGCAGATCGCCCAGGGTGGTTGCAGAGATACGGAATGGGGCGCAATCTTCGCCTTGTGTGACCACGGATGTCCGCTCCTAAAAATGCCGGTCAGCTGTCGATGACGATCAGATTGCAGCCATCGCTCCTGTCTGCGCCTTTCGTTGGATAGGTGCAGCTTTGTCTTCCGGCTCCAAGAGCAGGTGCAGAGATTTTTGCATCACTGGTCGGGAATTCACGATGGAAGCCTATGTCTACGATCATGTACGGACGCCCCGCGGCAAGGGCCGCCCTGATGGCGCGCTGCATGAGATCACCTCGGTCGAAATGGCGACGCAGCTGTTGAAGGCGCTTCAGAGCCGCAACGATCTCGACACCGGGCTGCTCGACGATGTGATCATCGGCATGGCCCAGCCGGTCGGCGAGCAGGGCGGGGTGCTGGCCCGCGCGGCGGTGTTGCAGGCAGGCTATGCCCAGACCGTCGCGGGGCAGCAGATCCATCGCTTCTGTGCAACCGGTCTCGATGCGGTCAGCCTGATCGCGGCGCAGGTGCATTCCGGCATGATCCAGGCGGGTATCGGCGGCGGCGTCGAGTCGATGAGCCGCACTGTCATGGGCTATGACTCGGGAGCGTGGACGTCCGATCCGTCGGTTGCCTTCAGCAATTATTATGCGCCCCAGGGCATCGGCGCGGACCTGATCGCGACGCTCGATGGCTACACGCGCGAGGATGTCGACAATTTCGCCGTCGAGAGCCAGCGCAAGGCCGCCCATGCGTGGGAAAACGGCTTTTTCAAAAACTCGATCGTGCCGGTCAAGGATGTGCTGGGCGAAGTCGTGCTCGACCATGACGAGCATATGCGCCCCGGCACCACGGTGGAAAGCCTTGCCAAGCTCAAGCCCGCCTTCGAAGGGTTCGGCAAGGCCGGGTTCGAGGCGGTGGCGAAGGCCAAATATCCCGAAATCGAAGATCTGAACTATGTCCACCATGGCGGCAACAGCTCGGGCATCGTCGACGGCGCGGGCCTGGTTCTCGTCGGGTCGAAGGAATTTGGGGAAAAGGCTGGGCTCAAGCCGCGTGGTCGCATCCGTTCCTACGCCAATATCGGGTCGGAGCCGACGATCATGCTGACGGCGCCGGGGGCGGTGTCGCGCAAGGCGCTCAAGGCGGCCGGCATGACCGAGAAGGACATCGACCTGTGGGAGCTGAATGAAGCCTTCGCCAGTGTCGTCATGCGCTTCCAGCGGGAACTGAACGTCCCCGACGACAAGATCAACGTCAATGGCGGTGCAATCGCGATGGGCCATCCGCTGGGCGCGACCGGCGCCATGATTCTGGGCACCGTGCTGGACGAGCTGGAGCGGCGGAACGCGGAAACCGGCCTCATCACCCTGTGCGCGGCCAACGGCCTCGGCACGGCTGCCATCATCGAGCGCGTCTGAGCGCGCACACCAAACTATAGAGCGGGACATCCCATGAAGACTATGCGACTGGAAAAGGCCGAGGACGGCTTTGCGATCCTGACCCTCGACGCCGAAGGCTCGATGAACGTCGTCAACGATGCTTTCATCGCCGACATGGAAGCGGCGACCAAGCAGATTGCCGAGGACGACAGCATCAAGGGCGTCATCCTGACGTCCGGCAAGAAGACGTTCATGGCCGGTGCGGACCTCAAGCAACTGGTGAACGGGTTCGGCACGCTGACGCCGCAGGAAGCCTATGCCTTTTCAAAGCGCGCGACCGACATGCACCGCGCCATCGAGCAATCAGGCAAGCCCTGGGTGGCGGCGATCAACGGCCTGGCGCTGGGCGGTGGGTTCGAGCTGGCGTTGGCTTGCCACCGCCGCATCCTGGTGGATGATGCCAAGGCGCAGGTCGGCCTGCCCGAAGTCAATGTCGGCCTGCTGCCCGGATCGGGCGGTACGGTGCGGCTCGGCATCATCGCGGGCATGAAGACCGCGCTCGACCTGCTGCTGTCGGGGCGCTCGGTCGGTCCGCAGGAAGCGCTCAAGCTCAAGATCGTGGATGAGATTGTCCCCGCCGACAGGCTGATCGACACGGCCAAGAGCTGGCTCGCCACCAGCCCGGATCCGGTCAAGCCCTGGGACGTAAAGGGTTGGACGCCGCCGCAGAAAAAGGGCCTAACTGTGCCCGAGGATTCGGCCGCCTACATGATGTACACGGGAGGTCTCGCTAAGGTCGGCTACAACCAGCCTGCGCCCGCCGCGATCCTGAACTCGGTGTTCCACGGCATGCAACTGCCCTTCGACAAGGCGCTCGCGGTCGAAGGCAAATATTTCGCCAAGCTGCTGACCGATCCGGTCGCACGCAACATCATCCGCACCACTTTCATTTCGAAGCAGGCGGCCGAAAAGGGCGCGCGTCGCCCTGAAGGCTTCCCCAAGTTCGAAGCCAGGAAGATTGGCGTGCTGGGCGCGGGCATGATGGGGGCGGGCATCGCGTTCGTGTCTGCCAATGCGGGCATCGAGGTTGTGCTGATCGACCGCGACGTCCCGACGGCGCAGAAGGGCAAGGATTATTCGGCCAAGGTGCTGGGCAAGCTGGTCGAAAAGGGCAAGCTGACGCAGGACAAGGCGGACGCCGTTCTCGCCCGCATCACCCCGACCGACGACTTCGCGCTGCTCGATGGCTGTGACATGGTGGTCGAAGCCGTGTTCGAGGATACGGCGATCAAGGCCGAAACCACGAAGAAGGCTGAAGCGGTGCTGCCGACGCAGGCTATTTTCGCCTCGAACACCTCGACCCTGCCGATCTCGCAGCTCGCCCAGGCGTCGCGCAGCCCGGACCAGTTCATCGGTCTGCACTTCTTCTCGCCGGTCGACCGCATGGGTCTGGTCGAGGTCATCATGGGCAAGCAGACCAGCAAGGAAACGCTGGCCAAGGGCCTCGACTTCATCGCGCAGCTGCGCAAGACGCCGATCGTCGTTAATGACAGCCGCGGCTTCTACACGAGCCGCGTCTTCCAGATGCTGATCCACGAAGGCGCTGCCATGCTGGCGGAGGGCGTGCCGCCGGCGGTGATCGAGAATGCCGCCAAGGCGGTCGGAATGCCGGTCGGCCCGCTGGCGCTGCTGGACGAACTCACGCTCGATCTGCCGCTCAAGATCGTGGATCAGGCCATTGCCGAGGAAGGCGACAAATATACGCCGCCGGCGGGCGTCCCCGTGATGCGCCGTATGAAGGACGAAATCGGTCGGTCGGGGCGCAAGACCGGCGGTGCCTTCTACGACTATCCCGAGGGCGGCAAGAAGCATCTCTGGAAGGGGCTGGCCGAACATTTCCCGGCCAAGGACGGCTGGGATATCGAGGAACTCAAGACACGCTATCTCTATGCCCAGGCAATGGAAACGGCGCGCTGTCTTGAGGAAAATGTACTGGAGACGCCGCAGGACGCTGATCTGGGCGCCATTTATGGTTGGGGTTTCCCGAGCTGGACCGGCGGCACGATCAGCTACATCGACACGGTGGGGATCGAAGCCTTCGTCAAGGAAGCCGACCGTCTCGCCCAGCTTTATGGCCCCCGCTTCCTGCCGTCGGCATGGCTGCGCGACAAGGCGGCGAAAGCCGAACCCTTTTATGCGTCCGCCAAGGGCGCGACGGCCAAGGAGCCGATCCCGGCATGAGACGCCTGATTTTCGAGCCGGAACATGAGCAGTTCCGTGACAGCGTCATCAAGTTCATGAGCGCCGAAGTCGGCGCCCATGCCGAACGCTTCCGTGAACAGGGCATGGTCGACCGGGAACTGTTCCTGAAGGCCGGCGAGCAGGGCCTGCTCTGCACCTGGGCGGATGAAAAATATGGCGGGGCGGGGATCGACGATTTCCGCTTCGAACAGATCATCATCGAGGAGAATATGCGCCATGGCGACATAGGCTTCTACATCAATCTCCATAATGATCTGGTCGCGCCCTATATCGCCAAGCTCGGTACCGAGGAGCAGAAGGACCGCTGGATGCCCGGCATCGTCAGCGGCGAGAAGATCCTCGCCGTCGCGATGACCGAGCCTTCGACCGGCAGCGATCTTGCCGGCATGCGTTCGAGCGCGATCGACAAGGGCCATCATTGGCTGCTCAATGGCGCGAAGACCTATATCTCCAACGGCATCCTCAGCGATCTGGTGATTGTGGCCGCGCGGACCGACCCGAACAGCCGTCACGGCCTCGGCCTCTTCGTCGTCGAGCGCGGCATGGAAGGGTTCGAGCGCGGCCGCAAGCTCGCCAAAATGGGCATGAAGGCGCAGGACACCGCGGAGCTTTTCTTCAACGACGTCAAGGTGCCCAAGGAGAATGTGCTGGGCGATCCGACGCAGGGCTTCAAATATCTGGCGCGCTTCCTTGCGCAGGAACGGCTGGTCGCCGCGATCGGATTCATGGCGACAGCGCAGACCGCCTTCGACATCACGCTCGACTATATAAAGGAGCGCAAGGCGTTCGGAAAGCCGATCGGCGCCTTCCAGAACAACCGGTTCAAGATGGCGACGATGCGGGCCGAACTGGACGCAATCCAGACCTATGTCGACCAGTGTGTGCTGCTGCTCAATGCCGGGGAGCTGACGGCGGAGGACGCATCTTCGGCCAAGCTGCTGGCGAGCGAACTGGAAGGCCGGGTGATGGACGAGTGTGTTCAGCTGCACGGCGGCGCGGGCTATATGGAGGAATATCGCATTTCCCGCATGTATACCGACGCACGCATCAGTCGCATTTTTGCCGGCACTTCGGAAATCATGCGCGAAATCATCGGTCGTGGGCTGGGGCTTGACGAGCGCAAGCTGTCCTGACGGCTGAACCGGGGATAAGTCGGATGCTGAACGTCGAACAATTGCGCCGTTTCCGGGTGCCCGAAGCACAGGATGTCTGCGATCCGCGCGGGGCGATCCTCTATGCGCTGGGGGTCGGCGCGGGGCTCGGAGCCATAGCCGAGCAGCATCTGATCTTCGAGCGTGATCTGGCCGTGTTGCCGACCATGGCGCTGGTTCTGGGGACACCCGGATTCTGGCCCATGGCGCCGGAACTTGGCTGGGACTGGCCGCGCATTCTGCATGGCGAGCAGACGCTGAAACTGTTTCGTCCACTCGAACTGGGGCAACTGGTCAATGGCCGGATCGAGATTATCGGTCTCGCAGACAAGGGGGTGGGCAAGCCCGCGCTTGTGCGGGCGAAACGCGTGCTCACCACGCCCACCGACCGGCTGATCGCCGAAATGGAGGAAGTGTGGGTCTTGCGGGATGCAGGTGGTTTTGGCGGCGCGCGCGATCTTGACGGGTCGGAGCCGGTCATCATGCCGGAGCGGCCAGCGGACGCGTTCCTCGACCTGCCGACGGCGTCCAATCAGGCAATGCTGTATCGCCTGACCGGCGATCGCAATCCTCTGCATATTGATCAGGGCACGGCGCAGGCGGCCGGTTTCGATCGGCCGATATTGCATGGGCTTGCCACCATGGGGCTGGTCGGCCGCGCATTGACCCATCTGTGCTGTGACGGCGATCCGGCTTCATTGACCGAAATGCGGGTCCGGTTTACCGCGCCGGTCTGGCCGGGGGAAACGGTCCGGACGGAGGTCTGGCGCCACGGCGACGAAATATCGTTCCGGGCGAGCGTGCCCGACAGGAACAGGATTGTGATCGATGGCGGACATGCGCGCATCGGTGGTTTCAAGGAAGAACGGGACGCATTGAAGTGAAGATATTGGACGGTAAGATTGCACTGGTTTCCGGCTCTGGGCGTGGCATTGGCAAGGCCATTGCGCTGAAACTTGCAAGCGCCGGGGCTCATGTCGTGGTGAACGACCTGGACGAGGATGTGGCGAAGGCAACGGCAAGCGAAATCGAAAGCCTGGGGGTCCGCACCGTGGTGTGCGTGGGCGATGTGACGGAAGCCGATTTCGGCGACAAATTTGTTGGAACGGCGATCGCGCATTTCGGAACGATCGACATCATCGTGAACAATGCGGGATATGCGTGGGATTCCGTGCTTCAGAAGACGAGCGACGAGCAGTGGATGGCCATGCTCGACGTGCATCTCAATGCCCCATTCCGCATTTTGCGCGCCGCGCAGCCGGTGATCGCCGCCGCGGCGAAGAACGAGATTGCGGAGCACGGCCGGGCCAAGCGCCGGACGGTCATCAATATATCCTCTGTCGCCGGGCTTGGCGGCAATGCCGGGCAGTCGGGCTATGCGGCGGGCAAGGCGGGGATTGTCGGCCTCACCAAGACGGTGATGAAGGAATGGGGGCGGTACAATGTCACCGTCAATGCCGTGGCTTTCGGCGCCATCATGACCCGCATGACCGCCGGCGAGGCGGGCAGCTCGACCATCAACGTCAAGGGCCGGGACATCAAGGCCGGCGTCAGCGACGAAATATTGGAAGCCATGGAAAAGGGCATCCCGCTGGGCCGTGCCGGAACACCGGAAGAAGCGGCCGGGGCCGTTTACCTGCTGTGCCTGCCCGAAGCGGATTATATCACGGGCGAGGTGATTGTCGCGGGCGGGGGCTGGAAACTCTGAGTGGAAGCGGGGCGGGCCCTTGCGCCCGCCCTTGTTCAGGCGGGCCAACTCGGCGTTCGGCCCTGCATGCCTTCGAAGATGGGACGCATCGGATCGGGCACTGATCCCGCCCCGATGCCGGTGCCAAAATTGATGCCCCGTCGCTCATATATCCGCCATCCCTCGGCCGTGCGCCGCAGCCTGTCCTCATAGCCGCCCACCGCCAGAAGGTCTGTCGGGCGCAGGGGATCGGCGCCGGGGATCGCGAACCACTGCCAGGCCATGACGCGGCTGGCCGCGCGCGCTTGGTCGCCCTGCAGTTCGATCACCAGATTGGTGATATTATGCGAACAGCCCATCAGTGCGCCCTGATAGCCCATGCACTGGGCATGGATGGCTTCTCGCCCCACGGATCGCGCGCTGCCGAAGTCGATCGAGCCGTCCTGCGTGAATATTTCTTCCGCGATGCGATGATATTGCATCGAATCGACCAGATGGGCGTAGCGGTAGATGCATTCCTCGATCGCGAGGCGATCCGCCAGCACGGGGAGGTCGATCGTCATGGCAAATACCCTTCTTTACCGACCGCGAGGGTGGTCGTGATCTTTGGTTCCTTTCAACCGCAGCCGACCACCCCGCCGTCGACCGGAATCTGGGCGCCGGTGACATAGGCGCCCGCGCGCGAACACAGGAAAATGACGATGCCGGCAATATCGTCCGGCGAACCCAGACGTTTGAGCGGAATATGCGCCAGCAGGGCAGGGTCGACATGGTCCTCATCCCGCAGATGCGCCGTCATCTTGGTCGGGAAGAAGCCGGGAATGACCGCATTGACGGTGATGTTGCGTTCCGCCAGATCGCCGGCCAGATCGCGTGTCATCATATGGACCGCGGCCTTGCTCGCGGCATAGCTGTACGCGCTGAGCCGCTCGGGCTTCATGCCTGCGACCGAACCGATGTTGATCACCCGCGCCGGATCGCCCGGCGCCCCGGCAGCGCCGAGTTCCGGCAGCAGTTCCCGGATCATGGTGAAGGGCGTCTGGACATTCACGGCCATCACGCCGGGCCAGGCCTTGTCGGGGAAGCTGTCGATCGGCCCGCCCCAGGTCTTGCCCGCATTATTGACTAATATGTGGCACGCGCCGACCGCATCGCGATAACGGGCGACGAGATCGACCGCCGCCTCGGGTGTCGACAGGTCGGCGGGGAGGGGGATGCACGGTCCCAGCGCCGCCATTTCCCGGGCGGCCTCTTCGCAAATGTCGGCCTTGCGCGATGTGATCGCGACCGTCGCCCCGGCCCGCAGCAGACCTTCGGCGATCATGCGGCCCAGCCCCTGCGCGCCGCCGGTGACCAGCGCTTTCTTGCCGCTCAGGCTGAACAGATCGCTCACATCGTCACCACGACTTTGCCGAACTTATGCTGGTCGCGCAGGTGCAAAAGCGCTTCCTTCGCCTGCGCGAGCGGATAGGTCGCCTCGATCACCGGCTTGATTTCATGGCTCCCGGCAAAGGCCAGCATGTCCTTGAAGTCCTGCGGGTCGCCGACCTGACTGCCGACGATGCTGGCGCTTTTCAGGAAGATGTCGGTGGCGTTGAACTTGATCTCATTGCCGGCGGTCGAACCATAGATGACGATGCGCGCGCCCGGATTGATGGCGCGGACATAATTGGCGAAGCTGGGCGAGGGCGCGCCGTCCAGCACCACATCAATGCCGCCGGTCAGCTTGCCGACCTGCTTGCGCCAGTCGGGATCGGTGTAGAGCAGGCCGCCCTTGGCCCCCATCGCAACGGCCCGATCGATCACGTCCTGATTTTCGCCGGTGACATAGACATTGGCGCCCTTGGCGACGGCGAAGGCAAGGCCGAATGTCGCAACGCCGCCGCCCACGCCGCTGATGAGCAGGGTTTCCCCTGCCTCCAGCCGGCCCTTGAACATCAGCGCGCGCCAGGAGGTCAGCGCCGTCAAGGGCACGGCCCCGGCTTCCTCGAAGCTCATGAAGGCGGGCTTGGGCGCCAGATTGTCGACCGGCACGCAGATATATTCCGCGATCGTGCCGGCAAAGGGCATGCCGAGCAGGCCGAAATCGGCGGCCGGGGCATGGCGGTTCGGCCCCCAGTTGCGCGCGGGATACAGAACGACCTCATCGCCTTCGCTGACGCCGGTCACGCCCTCACCGATCATGTCGACGACGCCCGCGCCATCGCAGCCCAGCGTGATCGGCACGGTCATGCCGGGATATTGGCCGTGCGTGATGAACAGTTCGCGATGGTTGATCGACGCCGCCCGCAGTGCGACGCGCACCTCTCCCGGACCGGGCACCGGCGTTTCGACTTCCGCCACCGCAACGGATTCAGGGCCGTCGGTCCGTTCGAGATAAAGGGCCTTCATGGTCAACCTTTCCTAATATCCTGCCTGGCGCCGAAAGCTGCGTGGTAACAACCCTTGCGTGACGGCCCCGGCTTTTCCGTTCCGAAGCTGGACATTTTTCCGGCTGATTGGGAACCTATCTGTGGATAGGAAAAAGGGATTGCGTTTATAGATTCATCGCTCAGAATATATTTCACACAATAAAACGAATCG
This sequence comes from Sphingobium sp. PNB, assembly GCF_019873065.1. Lineage (NCBI taxonomy): Bacteria > Pseudomonadati > Pseudomonadota > Alphaproteobacteria > Sphingomonadales > Sphingobiaceae > Sphingobium > Sphingobium sp. PNB. Next base: position 45,658 of record NZ_JAINEZ010000008.1, on the reverse strand, counting down.
TGCGAAGGCGCGTGCTCAGGAGAGAACAGCATGACCGTTGTGCCGACAACCATCTTGCCGCCCCGGTCGACGCATAGCCCAATCCGGCGCGCCGCGCTGGTGGCGTTGACCGACAAAGTGGCTCAGTCGCGCATGACGGCGGTGTCCGCCCCCGCCGGAAGCGGGAAGACAACGGCCATGCTGTTCTGGGCGGATGAACTCAAGGCCCGGGGGCGTCCCGTTCTCTGGCTGGCGGCGCGGGCGGGATTAGGAAGCAAGCAGTCGTTTCTCCAGGCATTGAAGGCCGCCGGGATCGTCGCGGGCCTGCCGTGGGAAGACCTGAAAAGTAACGCATCCGATGAAAGCTGGCTGTCCATCATCGCGATGATGGGGGATGTGCGACCCGTCATCATCATTGATGACGCGCAGTTGCTGGCCAAACCGATCCTTGAATTTGTGGCGCAATTGTCGTCCAGCGCGCGGGATGCGCTCACCATCATCATTGCCGCGCGTGGGACGGTCGGACTGTCGCTGGCGCGCATGCGCGCGCTCGGATTTCTGGTCGAAGTGGGGGTCGCCGACCTGTCCTTCACTTTGACCGAGGCGACCGAGCTGGTCACCCGGTCGATCGGAACGCCGGTGGATTCGCGCGATCTACAGGACATAGTGGGGGATACGCAGGGCTGGGTTTCCGGCATCGTCATCGCATGCGACCTCTATCGCCGTGCCGGCGAAGGCGCTGGAAATCTTCGATTGACTGGCCTTCGGCCGGAATTCGCCGAATATTTTCATGATGAGGTGTTGAGCTTGCAGCCGGACGATGTCCGCCGCTTTCTGGTCGACACTTCGATACTCGACGAACTGACCCCGTCGGCCTGCGCGGCGGTAACGGAGGATGAAAATGCCCGCGCGATGCTGGATCATGTCTTCCGCGAAGGTCTGTTTCTGCATGCCATCGATCAGGAACATAGCCGCTATTCCTATCACCGGCTGTTTCGTGAAATGGTCCTCGGCAGGCTGATGGAACGCGCGCCTGGCCGTGCCGCCGTCATGCATCGACGGGCGAGCGACCATTTCGCGGAAAATGGACAGCTTATCACGGCGATCGAACATGCGCGGCTGAGCGGCGATAAGGCGTTTCTCGCCGACCAGCTGGATCGTCTGGCCGAAGGACTGACTTATTCGGGATATCTGTATCGCATCGACGAACTGGGCGCGGAACTGCCCTGGCCGATCCTGGCCGAACGTCCCAACCTGCTGCTGGCGCTGGCGTGGAGACGTATCCGACAACTGGCATTTTCTTCGGCGGACAGACTGATTTCCGCCGCGAGGCAGGCCTGTGAAGCCCGGCGCGAGGCGCAGTCCCTGCCCGCACATGAAATCGAGCAGCTTGACCTGCTGATCCGCCATCGCTTCGTGATGCTGGCGGCGGCGCGCGACGACATGGTCAGGGTCGAGGCGGACTCCGAGCCGCTGCTCGCCGAACTGGCCGACAGTCACGCCTACCTCAGCTGCACCTTGCTGGCGCAGCTCATGTCGGCGCGGCGGGAACTTTATCATTTTCAGGACATGCTCAAGCTGGAGGCGGAAACCAGCCGCGCCCTCTCGCGCCCCGGATCGGCTTTTGCGTCCATCGCGCTGAAGGCCTCGGTCGCGCCCACCATGATGGCGCAGGGCAAGACCCCCTTTGCCCAACGGTTTCTGGAAGAAGCCTTTGCGCTAGCCGTTGAGATCCACGGTCCGGGTTCCGGCCTGGCTGCGCTTCCTGCCTTGCCGTTGGCCGAGTTGCTTTACGATGCAGGCGATCTTGAACTGGCGGCGGATCTGGCGGAGCAGTATCTGCCGGTCGTACGGCAATGGGGATTTTCCGATCAGATGGCGTCCGGCTATCTGGTCAGCGCGCGTTTGTGGGCGGCACGGGGCGATTTGCCCGGAGCGCTTTCGACGCTCAACGACGCCCATCTCGTGGCGATCGAATGTGGACTTGATCGCCTGCGCTCCTTCATCGTGGCAGAGGAAGTGCGGCTGCTGATCAAGGCTGGGCAGATTGAGGAGGCCGAGCAGCATTTTCTGGCGGGCGATCCGCAGCTGGACGGCGAACCCATTCCGACCTTGCACCCGACGCGGCGCAACGAAAGCATCGCGATCGCCTGGCTCCGGATCGAGATGCAACGTCACCGGCTTGGACGGGCGCGCAAGGTCGCCCATCGCTGGCTGGAATTCGTCAAGCGCGCGGGGGCGGTGCGCTCGGCCGTGATCTTCGAATTGCTGTTGGCGGAAATCGCCGTGCTTCAGGGCAATCGGTCCGAAGCGCGAAGGGCTGTTCGCGCCGCCGTCGAAATGGCCGAACCTGCCGGATGGGTGCGGGTCTTCATCGATGAGGGCGAGGTGATCGCGTCTCTCATCATCGAAGCCTATTCGCAGGGTCCGGAACTGGAAACGCCCGCCGATCGCTTCGCCGTTCGCCTCGTGTCGCTATTGCGCAGAGGACCGCAGATCGAAGCGGATGAGGACGAGGATGATGATTTCGGTCTGACCGGGCGCCTCGCCAACCGCGAGGTTGACATTTTGACGATGGTGAGCGGAGGTTTGCGGAACCGGGAAATCGGCGACCGCCTGGGTCTGACCGAAGGCACGGTCAAATGGTATATGCAGCAAATATATGACAAGCTGGGCGTGCGGCGCCGGCCGCAGGCGGTTCTGAGGGCGCGGCAACTGGGTATTTTGCCCTGAAGCGCGCGCGGCTTCCTATCGAAGGATAGATTGCGCCGTTCGCGCAACCTGCGAACCGCGCAATCTGCGCGAAAGGAAATATCATGGCAAAACGCAAGGTCATCATCAGCTGCGCGATTACAGGCGCAATCCACACGCCCTCCATGTCGCCCTATTTGCCCGTGACTGCGGAGGAGATTGCGGAATCGGCGGTCGGCGCGGCGGAGGCGGGCGCGGCCATCATCCATTTGCATGCGCGCAATCCTGTCGATGGGCGGCCGGACCAGAATCCCGATCTGTTCGAACCTTTCCTCAAGGTCATCAAGCAGCGCACGGACGCGGTGCTGAACCTGACCACGGGGGGGCACCCCTCCATGACGGTGCAGGAACGTATTCGTCCCGCCCAGACTTTCGCTCCTGAAGTTGCCAGCCTCAATATGGGCACGATGGGCTTTGGTCTGTTCCCGATGCTGGATCGCTACAAATCGTTCAAGCATGACTGGGAACCGGCAGCGCTCGAAGCGTCGCGCGATCTGGTGTTCAAGAACACCTATGCAGACATCGAACATTTGCTGGAAACTTTGTCGCCGCTAGGTACGCGTTTCGAATTCGAATGCTATGACACCAGTCATCTTTACAATCTGAAATATTTTCTCGACCGCGGTCTCGTAAAGGCGCCGCTGTTCATCCAGACCTGCTTCGGCATATTGGGCGGCATCGGCAGCCATCCCGACGATATCATGCACATGAAGCGGACGGCCGACCGGCTGTTCGGCGACCAATATGAATGGTCCGTGCTGGGGGCTGGCGCGCGCCAGATGAGCATTATCGCCATGGCGGCATCCATGGGCGGCAATGTTCGCATCGGTCTGGAGGATTCGCTGTGGGGCGGTCCGGGCCGGCTCGCTGAAACCAACGCGGAGCAGGTGAAGACCGCACGGCAGATCGTCGAAGGCATGGGTCTTGAAATCGCCACGCCTGATGAGGCGCGCGCCATGCTCGACCTCAAGGGCGCGGACCGGACGAATATCTGATGGCGGAAAAAAGCGGGCCGCTGGCCGGTATTCGCCTGCTGGAGATCGACGCGATCGGCCCAGTGCCGCTCGCGGCGATGCTGTTGGCCGATATGGGCGCCGAGATCGTCCGCATAGCCCGGCCGCCATCGGCGGGGGTGGGGGATTGGGACGATGTGGGGGGCGATATCCTGCATCGCAGCCGGGCGGTGGCCTATCTCGATCTCAAGCGGGACGCGGATCGCGAACAGCTGCTGGCATTGATCGAGCGGGCGGACGGGTTGATCGAGGGATACAGGCCCGGCGTCATGGAACGCCTTGGGGTCGGTCCCGATGTCTGCCTGGCGCGCAATCCGCGGTTCGTGTTCGGACGGATGACGGGTTGGGGGCAATCCGGGCCGCTCGCGCTGCGGGCGGGCCATGACATCAATTATCTGTCGATCACCGGCGCTCTCCACGCCATGGGTGAGCGGCAGGGGACGCCGCCGGTGCCGCTCAATCTGGTGGGCGATTATGGCGGCGGTGCGATGTTCCTGATCTTCGGCCTGTTGAGCGCGCTGCTTGCGGCGCAACGGACGGGGCAGGGGCAGGTCGTCGATGCCTGCATCACCGACGGCGTCGCGTCGTTGATGAGCCTTTTCTATGCGTGGCAGCCCAAGGGTTTGTGGGAAGATGCGCCCGGCTCCAATCTGCTGGACGGCGCGGCACCCTTTTATCGCTGTTATGAATGTGCCGATGGGCGGCATGTCGCGGTGGGATGTCTGGAACCGAAATTCTTTGCCCAGATGGTGGAAGGACTGGGTCTTTCCGATCGGCACTATGACCAGAATGATCGGGAAGGCTGGCCCGCGATGCAGGCGGACTTTGCCACGGTGTTCCTGACGAAAAGCCGCGACGAATGGGCTGCCCTGTTTGCGGCCGGCGATGCCTGCGTCACGCCCGTCCTGTCGATGGAGGAAGCGCCCCGGCATGCGCATAACGCGGCGCGTGGGACTTTTGTCCGGCGCAACGGCATGGCCCAGCCAGCGCCCGCGCCGAGATTGTCCCTCAATGCGGGCGGCATCTGCGAGCCTTCGGCCGTGCCGGTCGCCGACCTGATCGCAGCCTGGTCCTGATCTGCCATCGCAGCCATGCATAGCGCATCGGTGCGGCGCAAATACAACATCTGAGCCGTTTGTTCTGGATTGGCGCAAATCCTATCCGGCGATAGGTGGTTAATGAGGCTGAACGCTGAATCTGCCGCAGGTCATCACGCTTGCGCCGCGCGCAGGTGGCAGCGATAACTGGTTCAAGGAGAGGATTTTTATGCGATTGGCTGCTCTGAAATTGGCATTGGTTGCGAGCGCCGCGGCTGTTGTTTTCCCCTCATGGGCTCAGCCCGTAACCTCGGCCGAACCGCAGGCGGAAAGCGCGAATGCGGGTGACATAGTTGTCACAGCCCGTCGCCGGGAAGAGCGGCTGCAAGATGTGTCCGTCTCCATTTCCGCCTTCTCTTCGGAGGCGCTGGAACGCAGCACCGTTCAGACGGTCAGCGACGTGAAGACGATCGCGCCGGGTTTCACCTTCTCATCCGAAGGGGGCAAAGATAACGTCGCCCTGACCCTGCGGGGCATTGGCCAGTTGCCGCTGGGCGAAGTGACGCCGGGCGTCGTCATCTATCTCAACGACACCCCCTTGCCGTCCGTCGGGTCGAACGTGCCGACCTATGATATCGGCAGCATTCAGGTGCTCAAGGGGCCGCAGGGGACGCTGTTCGGCCGTAACACGTTGGGCGGGGCGGTCGTGATCGGCAGTCAGAAGCCGAGTTACGCGTTCGAAGGCTATGTGGAGGGCACTTACGGCCGCTTCGATTATCGCGAGCTGGAAGGCGCGGTGAATATCCCGATCATCGAGGATAAGATCGCCTTCCGCGCGGCGGGCCAGATCCGCCGGCAGGACCCGCGCACGATCGCCTTCGACGGTGGCCCGGGCTTCGACAATATCCATCAGGACGCCTTCCGCCTGTCGCTGCTGGTCGAGCCGGTCGAGGGCCTCAAGAGCACGACCATCTATGAATATTTCAAGGGCGATGAACTGGCCGGCGGCCTTTATCTGCTGCGTGAGAATTACCCCTTCGCCGCGCTGGGGCTGGGGGTAGTCGAGCCGCAGGTGCAGGCGGCGCTGCAGGCGCAGAAGGCCAATCGTCGCGGATCGTTCGATGGCGGCATCAACGGCGGTGCGGCCTATCGCAAGACCACGTCTATCACCAATGATACGTCTTTCAGCTTTGGCGATCTGACGCTGCGCAACATTTTCGGCTATCGCAAGAATTACAGTTATCAGCTGATCAACACCGGCGGCCTGCCGCTGCTGCAGATACCCACGGGTCTACCGTCTCCCGCGCCTTCGGCCGTGCCGTTCACCCTGTTCACAGCGTCATCCGTGCTGGATCGGCAGTATCTGACGAATGAAACCCAGTTGCTGGGCGACTTTGGTTCGTTCAATTTCATCGTTGGCGCATTTTACAATAATGACAAGCCGGACGGTCTCAGCGGGTCGCAGTTCACGGCATTTTCCGTTGGTGGCGTCCCTGCTCCGGCGGTGACGGCGCATGTTCGCAACAAGAACTGGGCGGTCTATGGCCAGATCGGTTATGAATTTACCGACAAGCTGAAGCTCAATCTGGGCGCGCGTTACAGCTGGGACAAGGTATCGGCCTGCGGTGGCACCATCGGCACGAATTATGTCGATGAAGCCACTTGCCTCAACACCGCCGCCCTAGGTCTGGCCGACGGCGTCGGCACGGTATCCAACAAGGGGCAGGAGCCGAGCTGGACCATCGGGCTCGATTACAAGGCGACGCCGGACTGGCTGCTCTATATCGTGTCGCGGCGCGGCTATCGGGGCGCCAATGTGAACACGCCGCTGTTCGAAACGCCCTTTACCACGGGCGGCACAAACCCGGCCTGCGTCGCGACCGGAGGCGTGTGCGCGGATCTTCGTCCTTTCCAGAAAACGGGAGAGGAAAAGATCACCGACGTCGAGATCGGTTCCAAATATGATTATCATGTCGGATCGGCACGCGGGCGGCTCAATATCGCCGCCTATTACAGCAAATATAAAAATGCCCTTCAGTTCCTGAACACGCAGACGACCGTTCCGAATGGCACCCCGGATTCGCCGACCAACGGGTCATTGGCCGCCAATGTCGCGGATCTGCGGATTTGGGGCGTGGAACTGGAAGCATCGATCAGCCCCGTGCGGAGCCTCACCGTCGGTTTCAACGCCGCCTATACCAATGTGAAGGTGGAAAGCCTGACCGTTCCAGCGGGGCTGCCTTCGACGATCGTGCTGGGCGAGGGCCAGATCAACAAATATTCGCCCAGCTTTTCCGGCACGGCCAGCGTCAGTTGGACCCTGCCGATCCGTCCGGCTGACGGCGATGTCGTGCTCAACGCCGACCTGTTCATGACCGACGATTTCGGCGGTCAGAACGGCGAAAAGCTGCCGGGTTACCAGTTGGCCAATGCACGGCTGGACTGGCGCGGGATCGGGGGCACGGGCCTTGATCTGGGCGTCTATGTGAAGAACCTCTTCAACGAGAAATATTTCTCGGCCTCCAGCGTTCTTCTGCCGTCCTTTCCCACCAGTTCGGTCTATGCGGGCGATCCGCGGACCTGGGGCGTCACGGCCAAATATACGTTCTGAAACGCCTATGAGGGGGGAGGGTGAGCGATCCGTCCGCCTCCCCCCTCTACAAGGACAGGTTTGCGCCGAGGCGGCAGGGCGTAGGAAGTTCCCGAGAGGATGGCCATGAAGCTCGGCATATGCAGCATGTGGGGGGACAGGCTGGACAGATTTCGCGAAGAAGTCCGTCTTGCCGCCGATCTGGGTTTCGATCTGATCACCGTGGGCGATTCGCCCGCGGGTTGGCACGAACTCTATGTGTCGCTTACCCTCGCTGCACTGGACGCCCCGAAAGCGACTTTGGCGCCGCTTGTCACATCGCCCTTCATGCGGCATCCGCTGGTAACGGCTTCCGCGCTCAGCACGATCGACGATCTTTCCGGCGGGCGCGTGGCACTGGGCCTGGCGACGGGCGGCAGCACGGTTCTGGCCATCGGGCGGCCGCCCGCCACGCAAAAGGAAATCCGGGCGGAACTGGCGGCGCTTCGGGACCTGTTTGCCGGACGGCCGGCGGAGCTGAACGGGGCGGAGATCAAGCCGCTCCGTTTTGCCCGGCCGATTCCGATCTATTATTCCGCCTTCGGTCCCAAAGCGCTGGCTCTGGCGGGCGAGCAAGCCAATGGCGTCATCTTGTTCGCGGGGGAACGCCATCTCGACGCGCTGAAGGACCGGATCGATACGGTCCGGGCAGCGGCGCAGGCGGCGGGCCGCGATCCCCTGTCGATCGATATCTGGGTCGTTTCCTTCGCCTCGATCCGTCCCAGCCGCGACCAAGCCATTGACGATCTCAAGGCGTTCATCGTCGTCAACGGCATGGCCTTCCGCACGCCCGAAACCCTGGCGCGGGTCCCGACGCAGTTTCGCGGCAAGATCGATCAATTGCACGCGCGCTATGACCCGACCGAACATGTGGTCGTTGGCGGCAGGAATGTGGCCTTGATGGAAGAATTGGGACTGACCGGGTTTCTGGCGGATTTCGATACGTTGGCAGGACCCGTCGACGCGGCCACGGACATGCTGCGGCAACTTGAGGCGATGGGCGTCTCGACCTTCATCGCGGCCTTGCCCGGACATGCGGCGCCGCTGGAAACCATTCGCGGGCTTGCCCAGGCGAGGAGTGCGATGTGACACTGGATCTACTGCATCTGAGCGAAGACGAAGCGGCCGGGATTGCGGCGGTGCTGCGATCCCCGTCCCTTGCGGACATGATGGAGGCAGCGGAGGCGATGACGGTCGCGGCGCATGGCCGTCGCGTGACCTATTCGCGCAAGGTCTTCATCCCCCTCACCAAATTGTGCCGCGACGTCTGCCATTATTGCACCTTCGCCACCACGCCGACCCGCGCCGGTGATGCCTATCTCAGCAGAGATGAGGTTCTGGCCATTGCCCGCGCGGGCGCGGCGGCCGGATGCCGGGAAGCCCTTTTCACGCTCGGCGATCGGCCGGAAGCCCGCTATGCCGCCGCACGCGAGGCTCTCGCGCGATTGGGGCATGACTCGACATTGTCCTATCTTACCGAAATGGCGGAACTGGTGTTCCGCGAGACGGGCTTGCTGCCTCATCTCAATCCCGGTCTGATGGACAGCGCCGATTATGCGCTGTTGAGGCCGCATTCCGCTTCCATGGGCATCATGCTGGAAAGCAGTTCCGATCGGCTGTGCGCGCGCGGCGGCCCGCATTTCGGTTCGCCCGACAAGGAACCGGTCCAGCGATTGGCAGCCATCGAGGAAGCTGGCCGCGCGCGCGTGCCGTTCACGACCGGCCTGCTGATCGGCATAGGCGAAACCCGCGATGAGCAGGTGGAAGCGCTGGTCGCCATTCGCGATCTGCATCGCCGCTACGGCCATGTTCAGGAAGTCATCATCCAGAATTTCCGCGCAAAGCCGGGAACGCGGATGGCGGATCATGCCGAACCGTCGCTTGACGATCATCTTTGGGGCATCGCCGCCGCGCGGATCATCCTGGGGCCTGAGATGACGATCCAGGCACCGCCCAATCTCCACGATCGCGTCGATCTGGCGCCGCTGATCCGGGCCGGCGTCAATGATTGGGGCGGGGTGTCGCCCGTGACGCCGGACCATGTAAACCCGGAGGCGCCCTGGCCGCATCTGGAGATATTGGAGGACGCCACCAAAGCCGCGGGCCGCATATTGATGCAGCGGCTCGCCATCGGTCCGCGTCATGCGCTCGCCGCGCGGGATTGGGTAGCGCCAGCCATCGCCACCCAGATCCTGCGTGCCATCGACGGGCGGGGATTGCCCAAGGTCGACGACTGGTCCGCAGGGCATGGCGATCCCGCGCCCGACATCATGGCCGTGGAGCCCGTTCTCGCCTCCCGATCGATCCTCTCCATCCTTGCTGCGGCGGGAGAGGGGGAGCGGCTGAGCGAAGCGGACATCGTCACCCTGTTCGATGCCGGGCAGGATGATTTCACCGCCATCGTCAACCAGGCCGACAGATTGAGGCGGCAGGCCGTGGGCGACATGCTGACCTATGCGGTCAACCGCAACATCAACTATACCAATATCTGCCTCTATAAATGCGGCTTCTGCGCCTTTTCCAAGGGCAGCACCAAAGCCATGCGCGGTCCGGCCTACAGGCTCGACATGGAGGAGATCGGACGCCGTGCGGCCGAAGCCTGGGATCGCGGCGCGACCGAAGTCTGCCTTCAGGGCGGGATTCATCCCGATTATGACGGTCACACCTATCTTGATGTCCTGAAGGCAGTGCGTGAGGCCGCGCCCGATATTCATATCCATGCCTTTTCGCCGCTGGAGGTGACGCATGGCGCGCGCACGCTCGGCCTGCCGCTGGAGGATTATCTGGCACGGCTGAAGGAAGCGGGGCTGTCCACGCTACCCGGCACGGCGGCGGAGATACTGGATCCCGAAGTTCGCGCCATCATCTGCCCTGACAAGGTGACGGCGGATGAGTGGATCGAGGTGATGCGCGTGGCGCATGGGGTCGGTCTGCGTAGCACGGCGACGATCATGTTCGGTCATGTCGAGGAATATCGCCATTGGGCGCGCCATCTGCTCCGCATCCGCGGGTTGCAGGAGGAGACGGGCGGCTTCACCGAATTCGTGCCGCTGCCGTTCGTGCATATGGAATCACCGATCTGGCGCAAGGGGCTGGCACGGTCCGGGCCAAGCTATCGGGAGGCCGTGTTGATGCACGCGGTGGCGCGCATCGTGCTGCATCCGGTGATCCCCAATATCCAGGTGTCCTGGGTGAAGATGGGGCCGGAAGGGGCCGCGGCGATCCTGAATGCAGGCGCCAATGACATGGGTGGCACGCTGATGGATGAATCGATTACCCGGGCTGCCGGTGGCGTCAATGGGCAGGAATTCGGGCCTAAGGAAATGCAGGCTCTGGCGGCCTCGGTGGGACGGCCTGTCCGCCAGCGCACGACACTTTATCAACCGGTGCCGCCACGGCCCCTTGCCTTATCGGAGATGCTATGACCGACCTGCAATATCCGGTGAAGGACAAGGTTGCGATTGTCACCGGCGGAGGAACCGGCATCGGTCTGGCCACCGCGCTCATGCTGGCGGGCCGTGGGGCGAAGATCGCCGTGGCAGGCCCGGAGGCTGCGCCGCTCGATGAAGCCGTCGCGCGGGTCGAGGCAACTGGCGGAGAGGCGATCGCCCTCATCATGGATGTCACCAACGAGGAGACGGTGGCGAACGGCATCGCCCAGGTCGTGGATCGTTTCGGCAGGCTTGACATCCTGCACGCCAATGCGGCGCAGACCGGTATGTTGGCCGGTGATGGGCTGATCGCGGATATGGATGCCGACTTCTGGGACCGTGCCTTTGCGGTCAACCTTCGCGGGGCGATGCTCACCGCAAAACATGCCATCCCGCGCATGATCGCTGCGGGCGGCGGTTCGGTCGTCTTTACCGGATCGGGCAAGGGCCTCGCCGGGGATCTCGACTTTCCCGCTTATGGCACGACCAAGGCCGGCCTGCTCAGCCTGTCCCGCTATATCGCCACGCAATATGGCAAGCAGGGCATCCGGTCCAATGTCGTCGTTGTCGGGCTGGTGATGACGGAGGCTCTGGACCGCAACATGCCGCCGGAGGCACAGACGCTGATGCGGGAGCATAATATGGTCGACTATCTCGGTCGGCCGGAGGATATTGCAGAGGTAGTCGCGTTTCTGGCGTCCGATCAATCCCGCTACATTACCGGCGCTTCGATTGTCGCCGACGGCGGGTTCACGTCTCATTCCGCGGTATTTGCAGACATGATGCGCTTTACCGCCAACCAATCGAAGGACATTTTATGACATTTCCTGCCATTGCCGTCGTCGGCGGCACCGGCAATCTGGGCGCTGCGATTGCCTGGCGGCTGGCGCGTGCCGGTTATCCCGTGACGATCGGATCGCGAAAAGCCGAAAGTGCGGAAAAGGCAGCCTCGGAACTGGGGCACGGTCTGCGCGGGGGCGCCAATGCGGATGTCGCGGCGGAAGCGGACATTGTCATCGTGACGGTGCCCTTTGCCGCACAGGAGGCGACGCTTCGCGACATTGCCCCCCATGTCGCGGGCAAGCTGGTCGTGGACACGACTGTCCCGCTCGTTCCGCCCAAGGTGATGCGCGTCCAGTTGCCGGATGAAGGCTCCGCCGCCCAGAAGGCGCAGGACGTGCTGGGACAGGATGTCACGCTGGTCTCCGCTTTCCACAATGTCGCCGCGCACAAGCTGGCGAAGGATGTCGATGTCGGGTGCGACGTGCTGGTATTTGGCGATGACAAGTATGCCCGGGCGCGCGTTGTGGCACTGGCTGATGCCATGGGGTTGCGGGGGCTGCATGGTGGTGCGCTCGTCAATTCCGCCGCTGCCGAAGCGCTGACGTCGATCCTGATCTTCATGAACAAGACTTATAAGGTCGACGGGGCGGGCATTCGCATCACGGGCGAACTCGTGCCGCTGAAGGCGTGACGCTGCCTTGACGGGTTCGAAGGAATCCGCCCATCGAAAGCCCTGACCCTCTCTTCGGACAGGGCACGACTGATGGTGAGGATGGGGGAAGGGCATTTTGCCGTGCCGAAAATCGTCGGGCACAGATTTCAGGGCGGCTTCCCCTTCCGGCGGGAAGGTGCCGCTCACCCCGCCCCGTCTATCCTTTCGCCCGGAGAATATGGGAGGATCATCATGAAGCTCAACATCGGCGTTCCCAACAGCATGCACGTCGCCGCGATGACGCAGCCCTGGGAATATGCTTTGACCGGAGATGACATCGGACAGGCGGTGGCGACGGCCGATCGACTTGGTTTCCACAAATGCATGCTGGGCGAACATTTCATCATCCCACAGGAACATATAGCGCTGTCGGGCGACCATTATGTTCATGGGACGGTTGCACTCGCCTTCCTCGCCGGTCGTACCAGGAATATGAAGCTCAGTTCCTCGGTGTCGATCCTGCCTCTGCAAAGCCCGATCGTTCATGCCAAGGCCTGGTCTACGCTCGACTGGCTGAGCGGCGGCCGGGCCACGGCCTTGTTCGGGGTCGGTTGGCTGAAGGAAGAGTTCGACATGCTGGGTGTGGACTTCCACCAGCGCGGGCGCATGGCCGATGAATATGTCGCCGCGATCATTGAACTGTGGACATCGGAAAAGCCCGAATTCGAGGGAGAGTTCGTCCGGTTCAGGAATGTCGGGTTCGCGCCCAAGCCGGTGCAGCAACCGCGTCTGCCGATCTGGTTCGGGGGCGATGCCGAACCGGTGCTCAGGCGCGTGGCGAAATTCGGCGACGGCTGGTCGCCCTTCCGCACCCCGCCGGAAAAATTCCCCGAATGCCTCGACTTCATCCGTTCGCAGCCTGAATATGACGGACGGCCGATCGACATGTTCTTTGCGCTCGAAATGCTCAATGTCGGCGCGCATCATGAGATCATGGATGACCCGCGCGCGCCCGGAACGCGGGACGCGCAAAAGGTCATCGATCAGGTGGGCTGGCTGAAGGAACTGGGGGTCAATCAAACCATCGTTCCGCTGCCGCCGGGCATATCCGGGCTGACCGAATATCTTGAGCGGCTCCAGTGGGTGGCCGAGGAAATCATGCCCAAAATCTGAAACCTGCCGGGGGAAAGGCGCGGGCTGGCGCGCTTTTCCTCATGGACATCGAAAGACTGATCGGGAGGACTTGATGGCCCAATATGATGTTGTGGTGGTAGGATCGGGTGCTGCGGGCATGACCGCGGCGATCAGGGCCGCGTCCGCCGGGCTGTCGGTCCTTGTGCTTGAAAAGGCCGAACATTTCGGCGGCACGACATCGGTTTCGGGCGGCGGCATCTGGATTCCCGGCAGCCCGCAGGCCAAGGCCGCCGGTGTCGAGGACAGCCGCGCCGTGGCGCGCCAATATGTGCTGGACGTGATCGGACCGACGGCCAATCCCGCGTTGATCGACGCCTATCTCGACGCAGGTCCGGAAATGGTGGAATGGCTGGACAAGAACAGCGAGGTTCATTTCCTTCTCTCGCCGCCCAGCAGCGACTGGTACCCTGAAGTCGGCGGCGCCGCCGATCATGGCCGACTGCTTTCGCCACAGGAATATGACGGCAAGAAACTGGGCGATCACTTCGCCGAGCTTCGTCCGGCACGCGAGGAGTTCAACGCGCCGGGCGGCTTCATGATCGATCTGTTCGACCTTCCTTATCTGGCCGAGATGCCGTCGCCCAGGTCGCTGTTCCATTTCGGCAAGCTGGCCGCGAAATTTGGCCTGGACAAGGTGCGCCGCTATCCGCGCGGCACGCGGCTGACCATGGGCAATGCGCTGGCGGCGCGGCTGATCCGGTCGGCGATCGATGCCGGTGTCACGCTCCGCAAGGACGCCGCTGTCGATCGGCTGCTGGTGAAGGCCGGCCGCGTGACCGGCGTGCGCGTCGGCGCCGAGGACATCGAAGCAAGGGTTGGTGTCCTGCTGGCGTCCGGCGGTTTTTCGGCCAGTGAGCAGTTGCGCAAGGCCTATATCCCCTATGCCGAGGAGCATGTCTCGATCCTGCCTTATGAAAATACCGGCGACGGGATGAATATGGGGCTGGATGCCGGGGCGTCGCTGGATGGCGACAATCTGGTCAATGCCGTCTGGGCCGTGGTTTCCAAGATGACGCGGCCGGACGGCTATGTCGCGCGCTACGCGCATCTGATTGACATGTCGAAGCCCGGCTGCATCGCGGTCGATGCCAAGGGCGAGCGTTTCGGGAATGAGGCGTCCGTCCACTTTGTCGAGGCCATGCACCGGAGCGGCACCGTGCCCGCCCACATCATCGGGGATGCCGCGTTCATCAAGAAATATGGCATGGGCATGGTGTATCCCGGCGGCGGCGGTCTCAAGAAACTGATCGCGGCGGGCTATGTCACAGAGGCGCCCAGCCTGCGCGAACTGGCGGACAAGATCGGTGTGGACGCCGACGGGCTGGTGGCGACGGTCGCGAAGATGAACCGCTATGCCGAGATCGGCAAGGATCTGGATTTCGGCAAGGGCGACACGCAGATCGATATCGAGATCGGCGATCCCAGGCATCAGCCCAATCCGTGTCTTGGTCGGGTGGAAAAGGCACCCTTCTATGCCATCCAAATCTATCCGGGTGACGGGTCCACGACGGTGGGCCTCAAGATCGACGCGCAATGCCGCGTGATCGGAACAGATGGCGCGCCGGTCGAAGGACTGTTCGCGGCTGGGCTTGATGCCAATTCCATCTGGCGCGGCAAATCGCCGGCGCATGGCTGCAATGTCGGCCCGGCCATGGTGACAGGGTTCATCGCCGGCAAAGCCATGGCCGAGTCACTGGTGCCGGCCTGATTCTTTGGGGGGGGGACGGCAGGAGCCGGGATCAAGGGTTATCCTTGGCCCCGGCTCCTGCCGTAGCAACTACTGAGATCAACCTTAAAAGCATCGTGCGGAAAAGTGGAAACCGGTTTTCCGCATAAACGATGCGACAACAGAAACTTAGAGCGCGCGACCTGCGTCGAATTTAACGCAGCGCGCTCTAGCTGTACGCCGGTTCGGCAACCATGCCGGCCCGCGCCCGAGCCGTCGCCACCAGCTTGAAAAGACCCGCATTATAGTCGGTCAGCTGGTCCATGGTCAGATCCCGATAGGGCGTCATCGGGCAGAGCGAGTCCACCACATCCCAGAACGGCTCGATCTTTTCGAGAACTTCGTCCACCGGCCCGCAGGTCACGAAGGCTTCGACCATCGCATCGGACACATTGCCGATGACCTTGGCGATGTCGCCATGCTCACCCAGGCTCAACTGGCAGGCGCGCGCCTGATCGCCAAAGCCGATCGCCTCGAAGAAGGGCTCATATTCCTTGTATCCGGAATAGGCCGCGACGGTGGCGCGGCTGTCGTCGATCGCCTTCTGCTTGTCATCATTGACCGCGATCCAAGGCCAGGCGTTGATTTCGATATCTTCGCGCCTGCGGCCATATTGGGCCAGCTTCTCGTTGATGAAAGGCAGTCGGCTCCTGGTATAGGCCGCGGACCAGAGGGCATGGACCATCAGACCGTCGCCGATTTCCAGCGCAAGCGCAGTCATTTTGTCCTGTAGCGCCGCGATCCAGATCGGAATCTCTTCCCGCACCGGGGGCGCGGTCAGCATCATTTCCTCAAAATCGGCGGAGAAATATTCCCCCTCGATCGGATCGAGCCCCTTATGCGCGTTGGCGATGACATAGCGGATCACCTTGACGCTTTCGCGCAGGTGGGACAGCAGCTTGCGTTCGGGTTCGCCATACATGCCCGTGACGCAGCTCTTGATGCTGGAGCCCAGCCCCAGCACGAAGCGGCCATTGGAAATGCGATCGATGTCCATCGCTGCATAGGCG
Source organism: Sphingobium sp. PNB (assembly GCF_019873065.1). NCBI lineage: Bacteria > Pseudomonadati > Pseudomonadota > Alphaproteobacteria > Sphingomonadales > Sphingobiaceae > Sphingobium > Sphingobium sp. PNB. The sequence continues at coordinate 29,453 of NZ_JAINEZ010000008.1, read as the reverse complement.
GTTTCCACCGGACTGCGCGTTCCTGCAATAGCGACGCCGGTGCCGACCTTCAGGCTGTTCGTCAGCGCGGCGGTCGCAGCCATCGGAACGAAGGGCGGCCCGTAAATCTGCAGCGAAAAGCAGCCCTCGAAACCCGCCTGTTCCATCTGCTGGCCGATACCTGCCATGGCGGGGGCAGGCAGGGTGGGCATGACGGCCCACCAGCGGCGTTCACCGCCGACGGCATTGACGAGCTTGGACATGGCGACTCCGGAAAAGAAAAAAAGGAGCGGACGCTGCCGTCCGCCCATGGGGAGAGATCAGATCAGAACTGGAACAGTTCCTTGCGTAGGCCGATGATGTCGCTGCAATCGGCGCTGACATTGTCGCGATAGGCGAAGTCGCCCTTCGCCTGCCGGTCGGCAAGGTCCATCATCGCCATGCGATAGCGCTGCCCGGCCTGGTCGAACTTGCTGTGCAGGTCCTTGCGGTCGGTATGGCGCATATAGCGCGGGCTTTGCGGCGAGGTCATGTAGCTGTCCTGCCGCGACACCTTGTAACCCGCCTTGGGCATGACATGGCGGAACATCAGGCCCGCGTTGGAGGTGTTCATGACCATTTCCATCCGCGTGCGGTCCCGCGTTTCGGGCGTGCAGGGGTGGAACAGCGGCACATCGTCACCGGGGCTGAACCGGCCATAGGCGATGGCGCAGTGAGAGCGCAGATAGATGCGGATCACCTGCCGCACATTCTGGGTCGGCTGCTTGATGCCGCTGAAGAATTTCATCACCGGGGCGACCGACTTGTTGACGCAGGTGCGGACCATGGTGACGGTCTCGCTGTCGTAGAAGGTTTCCACGGTTTCGCTGTCCGACCGTTCGTCGCCGACGACGTCGGCATGCAGGAAGTCGGCATGGGTAAGGTCGATCAGATTTTCCAGGCTGATCGGCGCGGCGCTCTCAAAGCGGACGGTCGCGGTCATGTGCCGCGGCAGGCCACCCTTGGGAGGGAGGAAGGGCAGGCTGGGGAGATGGGCCGGGTCTGCCGCCAGCGGGTTGCCGAACCACACCCAGACCACGCCATAATGTTCCATCACCGGATACCGGCCGCGTGCGTCGGTAAATTCGCTCTTGTCGCGTGCGATCCGCTCATTGGGATGGAATTCGCTGGCGACGGCGACGCCATTGTCGCGCCACAGGAAGATGGGGTGCGAATAGATGGCGCGGCGGACGGGCTTCCCCGTCACGGAATAATCATGCGCCACCGGAAACCAGCTGTCGCGCATCACGAGATTATGCGGCACCCAGCGGTTGATGGCGTTCAGGGCGATCGGGTTGCCACCTGATGGCGCGGCGGAATTGTCGTCGTGCGAAACGGGACGATCGGCGGTTTCGAGCATCTTCAAATCCTCCTTCAGGCCGCTACGGTCTGATCATGGGTCGCGGGGGCGCTTTCCAGCATTGCCTTGCGCAGATCCTCGCCATGCAGCGAGACGGTGGGCTTGGTGGCACGCAGTTTCGATCCGTCGACCGATGCGAGCACCGACAGCGGGTTGATCCCGCGCAGCACCGCGCCGCGCACGCCCGGATGGCGAACGCCCAGTTCGGCCCGCCAGCGGACGGCTGTCACCCCCCGCGCCGAGGGGACGGGCGAAAGAACGGCGTGGAGCAGATCGTTGAATTGGTCGTCGCGCAGCGTCAACTGTGTCTCGCCGGTCAGCGGATGGGTGCGCGTCAGCAGGGTGAGCGGAAATTCGGCCACGAAATGCGACGGCCAGTGCAGCGGATGCCACTGGCAATTGCGCTCCATCACCAGCATCCCGCCTTCCTCATGCAGTTCCGACATCAGATAGGGGCTGAAGCGGACACCGCGGATCGCGATGACGAGGCTCGGATCGTCATAGAGCGCATTTAGATATTCCTGATGGCTGCAACTGACGTTGACCGTGCCGATATAGCTGTATTTGGGGTCTGCGCTGAGCGGCGCTTCCGCCTTGGGATTGAGGCAGACCCGCACGAAACCCGCCTGCTCGCTGACGCCAAAGGCATTGGCCTTGTAGATTGGCGGGAATTTCTGCTGATCCTTCATGTTCGGGATTTCCTTCAGGCGTCCCGACTCGCCGTCATAGCTCCAGCCATGATAGCCGCACTGAATCCAGCCATTGTCGCGGATGCAGCCCAGCGACAGCGGTGCGCGACGATGCGGGCAGCGATCCTCCAGCGCGCGGGCGATACCGTGATTGTCGCGCCACAGCACGACCGGCTGATCGCCGATATCGACGGACAGCGGCTTTTCGGAGGTCACTTCCTCGGACCGTGCGACAGCCCACCAAAGATCACAATCGAGACTCATAGCGCTATCCACTCTCCTTTCGATTAAATTGACGGATGACAATTTATATGTCAACGTCTTTTCACTATGGATCTGCTGATGCTCGATCGTCCCCAGCGCACCCGCGGCCGTCCTGCCCTCAATGCCGCCCAGGCCGTGGATGAGGACAAACTGCTGGGCCTGGCCTTTGCGACCTTCGCGGAGCGCGGCTATGAGGGCACGACGCTGCGCGATCTGTCGAAGCGGCTTGGGGTCAGCCACAATCTGCTGAATGTCCGGTTCGGCCGGAAGGAGGATCTGTGGATACGTGCGGTCGACTGGCGCATGGCGCAGGCATCGCCCTTCGTCGAAGCGGCTTTTGACGAACCGGCCGATCCGGAAGTGCGGCTGCGCCATCTGATCCAGCGTTTCTGCCTGTGGGCGACGAGCAATGGCGACATCGTGTCGCTGACCAATGTGGAAGGCTGCCGTTCGACCTGGCGGCTTGACCATATCGTCGAACATTTTGTGCTGCCGTTCCAGCGGCGGCTCGATGGCCTGCTCGACGCGGTGCGGTTGCAGCGGCCGGTTCACGACCTGTCGACGGCGGCGTTGATGGCGCTGCTGGTGCAGGGGGTCGGCTATTATTTCTGTGCCGTGCCGATGCAGCAGCGGCTGGGGGCCGGGCAGGAAGTGGATGATGTGCATGCGGCCGAACATGCAGATAGGCTGGCCGCTTTTCTGCTCGCTGCCCTCCTTCCGTCGGTCGCCTGACCAAAGCGGAAGAAGGGCAGCGGCATATCTGCTTACTTGTAGGGATCGACAGGCTGGGGGACTTCCACCACGCCGATGTCCTTCAGCATGGTCAGCACGTCGGAAATGCTGAAGATGCTGATAATCTTGTCGTCCTTGAACTTGACGATCGAGAACCAGTTGACCTGAAACTCGTTGCCGGTCGGCTGCACGCCCATATAGGGGCCGCCGACATGCTTGCAATAATGGGTCGCGTAGATCCAGATTTCATCGTCGCCCTTGCCGACCGCGTCGATGGTTTTGTAGGCGGCGGGGAAGAAGGTCTTGTAGAGCGCGACCGGCGAGGTCTTCCACTGCTCATAGGTGCCCAGATCCGGCCGGTTGGGGTTGCCGTAGCGAAACTCGGGATGGAAAAATCGATCCATTCCGTCAAAGTCGCCGGCATTCAGGGTTTCCTGCAGGTCGGTCCAATGCTTGACCATCTGCTTCTGCTTGTCGGTCAGTACGGTCGAATCCGACACGTCGAGCTGTTCACGAATATCTTCTTTCCAGGCCACGATAATCCTCTCTCATTCATTCAGGGGTGGTGCGTTATGCTCAGTCTTCAGGCGCGATGGTGATCGTAAGGCCCGAAAGCGCTTCCGACATCATGACCTGACAGGACAGGCGCGAATAGTCGTTGCGATGCGGCGAGCCATCCAGCAGATCGCTTTCATCGTCCGATACGGGGGGCAGGGACTGAGCGAAGGCCGGGTCGACATAGACATGGCATGTCGCGCAGGAACAGCAGCCGCCACACAGCGCCAGCAACTCATCGAAACCGGAATCACGTATGGCTTCCATCACTGACGTATCGGCGGATGCCTTGATCGTCTGCTGGGCGCCGTCACGGGTAATGACATTCAATTCGGGCATGGCATTCCTCTGCTGGAATCGGAATCGATGCCCCCTCCTAATCAGGGCGTATTGATTTCCCTCCTGTCGAAAGGCAGGTTGTGAGATTGGCTATTTCACCTCGACCTCGACCGGGAAACGATCGAAATAGAAAGCGAAGGGGCGGCGCAATTCCTCGCCGGTCACATGAAAATCGCGTTCCAGATCATAGACGATCTTGCCCTTGGCCTGCTCGCCATGCTCGGCCAGATAGCTGTGCAGATCGGCCAGCGCCTGATCGGTCAGGGGGATGTCGGCAATGAGATAGATTTCCTTCAGGATCGGGTCGGGATTTCTGATCCAGTCGTGGAAATAGACGTCGATCGTCTGGTCGGGGGGCAGGATGTCGCGATCCCGCACGCAGGCGCGGAGCAGCTTCTCATAGCGGTCGGGCCAGTAGGCGAGCGGTTCCTGAATATCGACCGTCTTGCGGAACATGCGCGCCGCATAGCTATACATGGTGAGCTGCGACCGGATCGATCCGACCGGATCGCGATGGGTCAGGACGAAGGTGGCGTCGGGAAAGGCCTTATAGAGGGCGGGGAGTTGCTCCATATGCTGCGGGCATTTGATGACCCAGCGGTTGGGTCCGTTCAGATATGTCAGGACCTGAAGGCCCTTTTTCAGATAGGCATAGGTGCCCGACTGGTCGTGGCTCAGATAATAATCGCGCCAGCGCGGCACATGCGCGAGCCACTCGATCAGATAGGAGGAGAAGTCGACTGCCTGAAGCTCGATATCCTCGCTGATATGATCGGGCGAAAATTCGTGCATGATCGCCATATGGGGCAGGATGGATTCCATCATCCGCCAGCCCTGTTCCGCCTTGGTCCAGCGGGGATTGCTATCCTCAGGTGTCGGGGTTTCGTCAGGGGCGGGAACCGGCGCGATCGCTTCCCACCAGGGCAGGGAGCGGAACCGGCGGTCGGCCGACAGCAGACCGAGCAGATGCGTCGTGCCCGATCGGGGAAGGCCCGCGACGATGATCGGCCGGTCGATCTGGATGTCCAATATCTCCGGGTGGCGCTTCACTATGTCCTCGATCCGCAGGCGGGTCGCGGCAAAGCGGATCATCATCTGGAACAGATTGGCGCGCGTGACCGCCGAGGCGTTGGCATCCTCGTCCACGGCCTGGCACCAGACGGCCAGCCGTTCGCGAAAATCCTCCGCGCCGAAATCCGACAGCCCGGTCTGCGCCTGCGCCGCAGTCAAAATGACCTCCGGCTGGAGGACGATCTGATCCGCCGCCGCTTCGGCTCCGGCCATCACCTGCTTCTGAACATCGGTCAGCACGGGGTGATGCAGGTCGGTAATGTCAATGATGTTACGGCGCGCGGCCTCTTCCTGCGCGGGACTGCCCATGTCGCTCTCCTTTTATCGATGCGCCATCTAAAAGCACGGACCCTTTCTTCCGCAAGGTGCGCAGCCATCGCCACTGCGCCAAATGCTCCGCAAAAGCGCCATGCTGCGCAGGGATGGCATCGCGGCACGCGAAACTGTTCGGAGAGGTTGGATGAACGCTGTTTCCCAGGTCTATGATCTGCCCGTCACACCGGCCATGGAGTGCACGGTTCGGGGGCGGATAGCGCTGCCCGGTGTGGTGATGGAATTGCACCATTATCGCTTCCGCGGCCAACAGGGCGGGATATTTTCGTCACCCCGCAGCTTTCTGGATCTCGCGCTGTCCCCGCGCCCCGGTCGTCCCTGTGGCGGCTATGGCGGGATCGGAGAGGGCAGGGCCAGCGCTCTGGGCGACGTGCTGTTCGTCCCGGCCCGAAGCGAACTTCATACCGAGTGGGGCGAGGGTGAGCAGACATCGATATGCTGCGGCTTCGACGGGATGGGATTCGATCATGATGAGCCGGATCTGTCGAACGACGCCTTGCAGGCATCGCTCGACGTTCGCAGCCCCGCTGTGCGTGAGGCGCTGCGGCGCATTGCGGGTGAGATTGCGCAGCCTGGCTTTTGCAGCGAGATGCTGACACAGGCGATATGGCTTCAGGCCGCGATCGAGTTACAGCGCTATCTGCGCGTTTCGGGCGGCGATACCGAAATACGGGGGAGTGGCATGTCCCGGGCCCAGCTTCAACGCATCGGCGATCGCATCGAGCAGCCGGGCAAGCCCCCATCCGTAGCCGAGCTGGCGGCGGAATGCGGCCTTTCCACCCGTCATTTCTTCCGCCAGTTCAAGGCTGCCACGGGGCAGACGCTCACCCGCTATGTCGCCGACCGCAAGATCGACAGGGCAAAGCAATTGTTGCGCCAGGCCGGCCCGGCGATCAAGGTCATCGCCTGGGATTGCGGTTTTGACAGTGCGGCCGCCTTTTCAGCCGCCTTCCGCAAGGCGACTGGACTGACGCCCCGGCAGTTTCGCGAAGGCATGATGCATTGAAAGCAGGGCCGTTTCGCGATGGCATTGGCACGATCGCGAAACTGGCCCCCCTTGTTCATCGGCGCGGTCGCCAGCAATGTTGCGCCAAAGCGCCGCCGTTGTTCGAGCGGCCATGGGGAGAATGGACGTGCCGGAAAACCTGTTCGATCTGAGCGGCAAGGTGGCGCTGATCACGGGCGCCAATTCGGGGCTGGGGTTCGGCTTTGCCCGCGGCCTTGCCCGCGCGGGCAGTGACGTCATCCTCTGGGGGCGGCGCGCCGACAGGAATGAGGAGGCGGCAGCGGCGTTGCGCGCGCATGGGGTGCGGGTGTTCGCTGACGTGGTCGATGTCGCCAGCGAACCTGCGATCGTCGCCGGCTTCGCCCGCGCGCTCGATGCCATGGGCCGGGTCGACACGATGGTCGCCAATGCCGGTATCGCCAGCCGGGTGCCGTTCACGGAGATGGACGTTGCGACCTATCGCAAGCTGATCGACGTCAATCTCGATGGCGCGGTCTTCACCCTGCGGGAGGGTGCGCGGCATATGAAGGCGCGCGCCGAGGCGGGTGATCCGGGGGGCTCGCTGATCATCTGCGGCAGCGGTTCGATCTTCCAGGGCGTGCCGACCATGGCCCATTATGGCATTGCCAAGGGCGCGCTCAATGCCCTCGCCAAGGCGCTGGCGGCCGAACTCGGTCCGATCGGCGTGCGCTGCAATGTCATCGCGCCGGGTTTCATCGAAACCGAGATGACATTTGCAGACCCGGAAGTCGGCAAGATGATCGCGGACTTGGTGGCCGCGAAGGCGCCGCTCGGGCGGGCGGGCAAGCCGGCCGATCTGGAAGGTGCGGTCGTCTATCTGGCGAGCGACATGTCAGCCTATCACACTGGCGACACGCTGGTCGTGGACGGGGGGAAGATGTCCGCCAACTGACCGACGGACTGTCGATAATAGCAGGAGATACGCATGTTCGTCCGGCCCAACAGCCAGCATTGCCAGGTCGCCTATGTCACCAACGATCTCGACGCGGCGATGGCCGCGCTCAAGGACGCTTATGGCACGCCCGGCTTCTTCGAGTTGTCGAACATCCAGCCCGGCGAAGACCCGACCGGCAAGCCGGTGCTGAAGATCGCGCTGGCGGTGGTCGGCGGCGTGGAGGTCGAACTGATCGAACCGGTGGGCGATACGGCCCCCTTGTTCAGCGATTTTCTGCCCGAGGGCGATGACCTAGCCATTCGCTTTCATCATGTCGCGACCCGGATCGATGGACCGCTTGCCCACTGGGAGGCGCATGTCGCCTCGCTCGACCTGGCGCGGCACCCGGTTGTGTTCGAGGGCGCGCTGGGCGATGTGCTGCGATATATCTACACCGACGAGCGCGCGACGCTGGGCCATTATGTCGAGCATGTCTGGATGGCGCCCGACCTTCTGGCGCAGATGCGCGCCGTCGTCCCCACCTATCCGCCAGTAAAGGACTGACTGCATGACCATCGCTCTGTCCCGCCTCAATTTCCGCGACATTGGCGGCCTGCCGACCGCGGGGGGAGGTCAGGTCCGGCCCGGCATCCTTTTCAGGTCAGAAGGCCCAGCCAGTTTTATCGAGGATCATCATACGGAATTGTCGGATCTGGGCTTTCGCTCGGTGGCGGATCTCCGATCGACGATCGAGAGGGATGCGGCGCCTCATGACTGGTGCGGGCCGGATTGCCGGATGCTCGACCTTGACATGAATACGGACCTGCGCGCGCAGGGGGAAGATATGTGGATGTCGCTCGGTCGCGACCCGACCGCCGCGCGCGCCGTCGAGGTGATGGCGCATAATTACGGCCTGATGCCGCAGGCATTTCTGCCGCATCTGTCGCGGATGGTCGATGCGCTGCTGGCGCAGGACACGCCGATGCTGGTTCATTGCACCGCCGGCAAGGACCGGACCGGCGTCGTCGTCGCCCTGTTCCTCGACCTGCTCGCCGTGCCGCGTCCCGCGATCATGGAGGATTATCGCAAGTCCGACATATTCGGCCAGAATCTGCGCGTGTCGGGTCATCTCAAGCGCGATCTGCAAAAGACCTTCGGCTTCGTGCCGCCCGACGACATGGTGGCCATCCTGATCGGCGTGCAGGATGATTTCCTCCTGAGCGCGCTCAATATGGTCGCGACGCGCTGGGGCGGGATTGAAGGGTATTTCGAGGCGGCAGGCGTCGACGCGGAACGGCGTGCTGCGCTGAAGCAATTGCTTGCCACAGACTAGGCGGGAAATCTGCGCGGGCGTGTCCGCCACCCTGGCCGGGCTTCTGCTGCCGGGCGGGATAGCCGGGGCCTCCGCCGTCAACCGGAAGAATATGGTGGAGAATGAGATGAGCGATAACGGCATTTTCGAATGGGAAGATCTGCTCGACCAGCTTCGCCCCCTGGGCCAGTTGATGCGCGATCGTATCCCGGAAAGGCTGCGCAGCGATCCCCGCGTCATGCAGGAATCGATGCGGCTGCTGCTGTCGGGCGTGCTGCGGGCGACCAACGACGCGATCATGCATGATCGCAGTCACCCGATCTTCGTGCCCGAACTCAACATTTGCCAGAATATCTTCCAGCCCAATGCGGACACCATTTACAAGGCGGCGCTGATCGAAAAGGGCGGCACCTATCGCATCCGGGGCGATCGCGGCACGACGCGAATGATGATCCTGGCCCAGCTCGGCCCGGACACGCTGCGCACGGGGCAGCATCATCCCGCGCAGGACGCGAATGATTTTAACGATCTGCATGTCGGTGCTGATGGAGCCTTCGATGTCATCCTCTCGCCGACCCGTCCGACCGGTTATGAAGGCGACTGGTGGGAACTGAAACCCGCGACCGAGAAGCTGATGGTGCGGATCGTCGCCTGCGACTGGGGTGTCGAGCGCGAGCCGCGCTTCGGCATCGTGCGTCTGGATGCCGATCACGCCGCTAAGGGACGCCCTACGCTGGCCCAACTGGCGCACCGCTTTGCCGAGATTCCCGCCACGGCGACGGTCTGTGCGCTGGCCTTCCCCGACAAGGTGCAGAAGCTGCGTGACGAGGGGCTGATCAACACGCTGAAAGTCGTCGACTTCTCCCAGATGACCGGTCTTGCCCGGCAATCCTATTATGAGGGTGCCTATGATCTGGCCGATGACGAGGCGCTGATAACCGAGGTCCGGATTCCCAGGGAAGTCGATTATTGGTCGCTGATCCTGACCAACGAACTCTATGAGACGACCGACTGGTATCATAATCAGTCCAGCCTCAATGCGGCTCAGGCCGTGGTCGATGGCGACGGCTATTTCCGCGCGGTCATTTCCGCGCGCGATCCGGGCGTTCACAACTGGCTCGACACGTCGGGCTATGCCAGCGGCGCTGTGCAGGGGCGCTGGTTCAACACCGACGAGCGGCCCACGCCGACGATGAAGAAAGTCAAACTGGCCGACGTGCGCAGCCATCTGCCAGTCGACACCGTTCTGGTGACACCGGACGCGCGCGCCGAAGCTATCCGCGAACGCACGCTCCGCGCGCACACGCGCATCATCTGGTGAGGGGGGAACCAATGAGCGACGAACTGGCCAGACTTCTCGACTATGAGGCGCTCCGCAATGTGAAGGCGCGCTATTGCCGCTTTCTCGACACCAAGGACTGGGATGGCTTCCTCTCTCTGTTCACGCCCGATGCGGTGTTGGATGTGGAGGAGGACACCGGCAATCCCCCAATGAGCGGGCACGCCGCCATATTGGAGCAGGTACGTTCCGCGGTCATCGACGCATGCTCGGCGCATCAGATCCACTCGTCGGAAATCGACCTGCGCGGCGATGAGGCGGACATGATCACGGCGATGCAGGACCGGGTGGTCTGGGCGCCGGGCAAATGTCCGATCCCCGGCGGTCAGTCGATCACCGGTTTCGGCCATTATACCGAACGCTATGTGCGTCAGGACGGACAGTGGAAAATCGCTGCGCTCAAGCTCACGCGCCTCTATGTCGAGGTGCATCCCGAACCTGCCGTTTGACAGGTTGCCTATGCTCCTCCCAACGGCAATGCAGTGGCATATATTTGAGAGGACATGGGAATGACGGAAGCGGTGGAACCGGGCGTACAGGCACTTTTCGACAAGTTCGGCACCTATATCCTCCCCGGGCGGGTCAATGATCCGCGTCGCGGGATTGACGAAGCGAAAGAGGCGGAACGTATCGGTCTTGGCTGCGTGTGGATTTCCGAACGCTATGCGCTGAAGGAACCGGCGGTGCTGGCGGGCGCGGTGGCCGAGGCCACCTCGAAGATCCGCATCACCGGCACCATGTATGCGACGATGCGCCATCCGCTCGTCACCGCCAGCGTCGCCGACATGATGCAGGCGATGAGCGGGGAGCGGTTCCGCCTGATGTTCGCGCGGGCGGTTCCGGCCTATATGAAGATGTTGGGTTCGCCGCCGATCACCATGGAGCGGCTGGCCGATCTGATCTCGATCTGCCGGCGCCTCTGGGCGGGTGAGAAGATCGATTATGAGGGTGTGCTGGGCAAATTCCCCGCCATCAATCTGACCGATCGCCATGGCGGCACGCCCCCGCCGATCATCTTCACTGCGATCGGGCCCAAAAGCCTGGAATTCGCTGGCGAACATTGCGACGGCGTGCTGCTGCACCCCTTTGTGTCGGCGCAGGGGGTGAAGAACAGCGCCAAGATCGTCCGCGACGCGGCGGAGAAGGCCGGCCGCGATCCCATGTCCGTGCGCATCTATCACAATATCATCGTCGCCCCGGACCTGCCCAAGGACGAGGAGGAGGCCGTCGTCGGCGGCCGCGCCATCACCTATTTCGAACTGCCCGGCTTTGGCGACCTGATCGTCGACATCAACGGCTGGGACAAAAAGGTGCTGGAGGATATCCGCGCCCATCCCAAGATTGCAGGCCTCAACGGCAAGCCGGCGGATCAGGCCTATACGCGGCAGGAGCTGGTCGATGTCAGTCGGCTCATTCCGCAGCAATGGCTGGACGAGGGCGCTGCGGTGGGGACCGCGGCCCAATGCGCCGATCAGCTCATGGGGTTCCTGGATGCTGGCGCCGATGAAATTCTGCTCCACGGCTCGTCGCCCAAGGATATGGGGCCGCTCACCACCGAACTGAAGCGCGCGCTGGCGGCGAAGGGGCTGTAATCATGGAATTGCTGACTCCCGATCGTATCACCGTCCAGTTGCAGGACTGGCTGGCGAGCGAAAAGCCCGAGTGGCGCGACATCCGCGTTCGTCCGCTCAATGTGACGCTGGGCGCGGGCTTTTCGGCGGACATTTTCTTTGTCGACGTCGACTATGTCGATCCGGCTGGTTCCCAGAGCCAGACGCTTGTGGTCCGCCGTCAGCCGATGGATCTGGAAGTGGTGTTCGGCAGCAGCCTCGCGCTTCAGGGCAAGATGATGGCGGCGCTCGATGCGCGCGGCGATCTGCCCGTGCCGCCGTGGATCGGCATGCATCTCGACCCCGATATTCTCGGCCTGCCTTTTCTCGTGATGGGCAAGGTGGAAGGGGAATGCGCCAAGCAAAAGCCCAATTACAATCTGGAAGGCTGGCTGGTCGAAATGACCCCGGAGCAGCGGCGGCAAACATTCGCCAATGCCATCAACGCCTTTGCCAGCCTGGCGACGATCGACTGGCGCGACGGCTTTGAATTTCTCGCCCAGCCGGAAAATGGGCGGCCGGGTCTCGATCAATATGTCGGTGCGCTGGAGGCGTGGCACAAGGCTGCGGGGCGCGGCCGGACGATGCCCATCGTCGATGCCGCCATGGCCTATGTGCGCGCCAACATGCCTGCCGATGCGGGGGTGAATGTGCTGTGGGGCGATCCCACGCCGTCGAACGTCATGTTCGCGGCCGACGGCAGCGTCAACGCGCTGATCGACTGGGAACTCGCGGCACTGGGGCCGGCGGAGCTTGACCTCGCCTGGTGGCTCTATTTCGACGATCTGTTCGGCCGCCGCTTCGGTATCACCCGGCTGGAAGGCCTGCCGAGCAAGGAGGAGACGATCGCCATCTGGGAAGCGGCAAGCGAACAGAAGGCCGGGCATCTCGATTATTATGACATCGTCGCGGCGCTCCGCATGGCGCTGGTCGCCGTGGGCGCCTTCGACCGGCAGGTCGGCATCGGCAACATCCCTGCGACGAACAAATCGCTCAACGACAATTTCATGACCCTTTATCTGGCCGAAAAGCTGGGGCTGCCCATCCCCGAACTGGGACCGGATTTCGTGGCCTTCATGAAGAATCTGACGCCGGTGGAAGACAAGGCAGCCTGACGCGGCTCGCTGCGGGCAAAAGTGAATTGTCTGCTTGACCACGGCCTCTTCTATTAAATACACATCGTGGAATAATAAAGTGGAGAGGGTGAGTCATGAGGCAGCGGTCGGTCGAGGGGTATCCATGAACAGCTCTGTCCTGGAGCGTTCGCCTCTCGACGCCGATGCGCTGATCGCGGAGGCGCGCGCCGCGACCGGACTGTCGGATTTCGGACCGGACCTGTCCTTCATGACGGGCTTTCGTCGGCTGGTCGAAGCGGTCGAGGCGATGGACCCGCCAGCCCAGCTGCGCGAGACCGCGCATCACAAGATTGTCGGTTTGCTCGCGACCCGGTTGCGCTTCGCCGAAGACGAAAGGCAGCATCCGGACATTGTCGCGCAGGACGTGGGGGACCCGCTGATCGTCTGCGGCCTGCCGCGCACCGGGACGACGATCACCTATGACCTGCTCTGCCTTGATCCGGCCGCTCGCGCGCCCCGCGAATGGGAATGGTATATCCCCTGGCCTGCCCCGGAAGAAGCAAGTTTCGACAGCGATCCGCGCATCGCGCAGGTGCAGGCCATCTATGAAAACTGGCTGAAACACGCGTCGCAACTGGCCGATATCCAGCGGATGGACTGCACTCAGCCGGGCGAGTGCAATCATGGCATGATGCTGCATTTCGCCAGCACCAATTTTCCGGCCGAACTGGGCGTACCCGATTTCGCCCGCTGGTTGCAGGATACCGTGCCGGAAGGGCAATATCGCACCCATAAGCGGATGCTCCAGCAATATCAGTGGAAAGGACCCAAGGGCCGCTGGACGCTGAAATCACCGCAGCATCTGATGGACCTGCCCGGTCTGGTGGAGGCCTATCCCGGCGCGATGTTGGTGTGGACCCATCGCGATCCGGTGCTGACCTTCTCTTCGTTGTCGAGCATGATCGCGGGGTTCCTCGCTGCCGTGGGCGGCGCAGACGACCTGAAGGCGATCGGCCGGTCGGTGGTCGACACCTGGTGCGCGGCGATGGCCCGCGCGACCGAAGCGCGGGCGAATGATCCGGCGATCGAGGGCCGCATTCTCGACCTCGCCCATCGCGATATCGTTGCCGATCCGATGGCGGCGATGCAGCGCATCTACGACCGTTTCGCTCTGCCCTTCACCGACAAGCATCGCGCGCGCATCACCGCTTTTCTGGCAGACAATCCTGCCGCCAGCCGCCTTGGCAAGCACAAACACAGTCCGGAACAGTTCGGCATTGATCCGGGCGAGGTGCATGAACGGCTTGCCGGCTATTATGCGCGCTACGGCCATCTGTTCGACCGGGCGCGACCCTGATGTCTGGAGTATGAGCATGAGCGTTCTCGACCGTTTCCGCCTCGACGGGCGCACCGCCATCCTGACCGGCGTAGGGCCGGGCGTGGGAGAACATGTCGCCAAGGCCTATGCCGAATTGGGCGCCAATGTGGTCCTCTCCGCCCGCTCGCAGGGCCGGCTCGACCGGATTGCCGCAGAGATCAACGCGGCCGACGGCGGCAGGGCGATCGCCATCGCCGCCGATGCGGGCGAGAAGGCCGATCTTGAACGGCTGGTGGCGGGCGCCCGTGAGGCTTTTGGGCCGATCCATATCGTTTTCAACAATGCCGCGGCCGGCGTGGTCTATGCCGCTGATGGCGGGCTTTGGGCGAACACGGACGACGTCTGGAAAACGGCGATGGACGTCAATGTCATGGCGACCTGGCGTCTGACCGAACTGACCGAGGCCGATATGAAGGCGCATGGCAAGGGCAGCATCATTTCAGTCCAGAGCTGCGGCGGCTTCACGCCAATCCCGCCCGCCGTCGCCTATGGCGTGTCTAAGGCGGCGCTGCTCTTTCTGGTGCGCGAGCTGGCCAAGACGCAGGCGCCGCACACGCGGATCAACTGCCTGTGCGTCGGATCGATGAGTCCGGACGGACAAGAGGCCGATATTCACAAGGGGCTGGGCCTGGCCGAGCGCAACGCGATCAAGCGCTTCGGCGCGGCGGACGAGGCGGTAGGCGCAGCCATATTGCTGGCGGGGGACGGCTCCAGCTACACGACCGGCAGCACCATCTTCACCGAAGGCGGCCGGGTGGGGACCATTTCATGACCGCCAACCCCCTCTGGACCGAAGATCAGGCGGCGGCGGAACGGCTGGCGCTACGCCTGATCGAACGGGCCGACATCCGCGCCGCGCGCGAGGAGGCGCGCCTCCTCTTATTGGCCGATCCGCTGGCGGCTACGCTCGACGGACGGCTGGGGCTGGATCGTGCGCTCGATCAGTGGGTGCTGGGGCTCGCCATGCGCGAAGCCAATGGTGATCCCGCCGATCCCAAGGTCGTCTGGAATATCAGCAACGCCCCGCGGCGCTGGTTCGGCCACATCTATCCGGGTGCGGCGGTGGCGATCGACAATCCCGACAATTTCAATCGCGAAATTCCGGTCGATGGCGATGGGCACTATGCCGTCGACATCCGCTTTTCCGCCGATCCGCCGCAGTTCAGCATCGTTGCCGAGGTCGAGCCGGAGCATCATGCGGGACTTGGCCGTAATCTGGGCGCGCTGACGCTTCAGCAACTTCTGCCCTTCTGCGATGCCGATGGGCAGGTGACGGTGACCGTCGGCCCGCAGGAAGGCGGTGCGACCCATTTGCGGACCGAGCCGGGCGCGCGGATTCAGGTCTATACCCGTGACAGTCAGCGCGACTGGCGGCAGGTGCCGGCACAGGTCAGCGTCCGTCGCCTCGACCCGCCATCGGACCGGCGCCCGCGCAGCGAGAGCGAGATTGCCCGGACCATCATCGCCGACCTGCCTGCCTGGGTCGCCTTCTGGTCGGGTTTCAAAAATGATTTTCTCGGCCATCCCGAACCCAATCGGCTGATCGGACCCAATGGCCGTGACGGGGGTTGGGGCTATCTGGCCGGTGGGCGCTTTGCACTGGGGGAAGGGCAGGGGTTGCTAGTGACCATCGATCCGGCGGGCAGCTATTATACCGGCATCCAGATCGCCGACCCGTGGACGATCTCGCCAGATCCGATGCTTCGCATGGTCAGCCTCAACAGTGGGCAGGTCACGCCCGCCGTAGACTGCACGGTCAGCTATGTGGTGGCGGGCGTCGATCCGGGCATCGCCAACTGGATCGATACAACGGGCCTCGAAGAAGGCTGGGTGCTGCTGCGCTGGCAGGGCGTGTCCGAAGGCGCCGACCCCGCCCGCTTCATTCGCGACGTGCGTGTCGTCGATCTGGCGGCCATCGACCGCGAAGTGGACGCAGGTGTTCCCCGGGTCGATCTCGCCCTGCGAGAACAGCAGTTGCGCGATCGCGCGCGCCAGCATTTCCTGCGAACCCATGCCGCGATCTGGGGAGACGCATGATGCAGCCCAAGGGCTCGATACTGGAACTGTGTCAGGTGGTGCGCGACATGGAGCGCGCATTGGCTCACTGGACGCGGGTCATGGGGGCGGGACCGTTTTTCGTTTTCGACGTGCCCGTGCTGCCGGGCCAGATCTATCGTGGCGCGCCGACGCAGGTGGCGATGAAGGTCGCGTTCGGCTTTTCCGGCGGACTGCTGATCGAACTGCTCCAGCAGACGAATGAGGGGCCTTCGGTCTTCACCGAAATGCTCGACCGTCATGGTGACGGCTATCATCATGTCATGCTGCGCATTCCCTATGACGAGGGGGTGGAGCGGCTGTCCGGCGAAGGCTATGCTATGGCGTTCAGCGGCATGATGCCGTCGGGCGAAAGGTTCGCGCTGTTCGATACCCGCGCAGGCAATGGCGGCTATGTCGAACTGATGGAGCTTTCGCCTGCGATGGAAGCGTCGCTCGACCGGATGCACGCCGCCCATCGCGCGTGGGACGGGATCAGCCGCCCCGTCCGATCCATCGCCGACCTCGACTGAGGCTCAGGCCGTGCCCGCGACGGCACGGATCGCGGTCAGCAGCATGTCGGTCGCGCGGGTGAAGGCGGCTTCCACCACATCGCGCTGCATCGCCAGCCGTTCGTCATTGTCGGTCAGGCTTTCCGCCACGACGACATTGCCCAGCACGATGACGGAGAAAATCACCAGCATCTCTTCGCTTTGCGGCCGTGTCAGCCCTGCCTCGGCCAGCCCCTCGAAGATGGCGCGGCGGATCGCCAGCGCATTGGGTTGCTCCAGCCGGTTGGCGCTGCGTGACAGGATGAAGGCGGCGGACCCCGGAAAATCGCGATAGGCCAGATGGACCGCGCGGGCGATGCTGCGGAGGCGGCTTTCCCAGTCCGGCGCCGACAGGTCGGGCATCCGGCCGCGCAGAATCTCGTCGGTCAGCAGGCCGAGCATCTCCTCCTTGTCGCGGACATGGTGGTAGAGCAGACGTGGCGACACGCCCAGACGCTGCGCCACCGGACGGATATTGAGCGATTCGATTCCGCCCGACCGGGCCATGTCCAGCAAGGTCGCGACCAGCCGGCTGCGGTCGAGCGCAGGCCCTTCGGATTGTGGCGGTCGGCCGCGCCGGGGGATCCGTGCGAGCGGTTTTTGGTCTGCCCTCATGCCTTCGCTTTAAGCCGAGGCGCGGCACGGGTCCATGCCCCACGGTCCTGTAAGACCGTGGGGCAAAGAATCACAGTTTCTTCAGCTCGGCATTCGACAGACTGGTCGTCACGCCCTTCTCACCCGCGCTCAGCGTGGTTGCGGGGATGGTGATGAACTTTCCGCGATAGATGACCCGCACCGCGCTCACGGCGCCGTCGCCGGCGGTCAGCACCCGATCGACCTTGCCGATCTTGGTTCCATCGGCGGAGTAGACCGCCTCGTTGCGATCCACCGCAGGCGCTTGGGCAAAGGCGGGCGCGGCCAGGCCCAGAGCCGTGAGCGCGATGATGATGGTATTCATATGCTGAAATCCTTTGTCGAAGATGGCGACCTGTTGGCGCAGTCCAAGGATGGTTTCAAGAGAAAACCAATACACATCGAAAAGAATCTGTTCTATCTGTCTTACATGCATGAAAAAAGCAGCCGGATGGCAATCGGAGAGGCGATGAAGGGCAGGGGCGGGTCAGGCGCACGCGACCAATGGTTTCTGCTGCTTCTGGGTGCGATCTACATGTTCAACTTCATCGATCGCACGATCATCGCCGTGGTCGGCGAGGCGATTCGCCACGATCTGCGGCTGAGCGATCTTCAACTCGGCATGCTCGGCGGGCTGGCTTTCTCGCTTTTCTATGCCGTGCTGGGGATTCCGCTCGCGCGGCTGGCCGAACGCTACAGCCGGGTGCGGATCATTGCCGTGGTAACCATGCTGTGGTCGCTGATGACAGCGCTCTCCGGCGCAGCGGGGAGTTATGTCCAGCTCTTGCTGTGCCGCATGGGCGTAGGCATCGGAGAAGCGGGCTTCACACCGGCGCTCGTCTCGATGATTTCCGACCGGTTCGATGCTGGTCGCCGCGCGGTCGTCTTTTCGCTGATAGCGATAGGGGTACCGCTGGGCGGCGCCATAGCGGCGATCGCTGGTGGCGCGATCGCGCAGACATTCGGTTGGCGGCTCGCGCTCGTGGCGGTCGGCGCACCCGGTCTGCTGCTGGCGCTTCTGCTGATCGCGACGATTCCCGAGCCCGAGCGGAAAGATGCGGGGCAAAGCGTGGATACGCCTCCCTTCGCCATGGTGTTGCGGCGGCTCGCCCATTCCCCCGCTTTCCTGCACCTGACCTTCGGCAGCGGTTTTGTAGGGCTGGTCGGGTTCGGGACCAACCTGTTCCTGATCCCTTTGCTGGTCCGCCGCTTCGATCTGCCGCTTGCCCACGCAGGTCTTGTGTTTGCGCTTTCGTTCAGTCTGGCGACAATGGTCGGGCAGGTCAGCGGCGGCTATCTGATCGGACGCCTGATCCGGCGTGATATACGCTGGGGCGGATGGGCGCCCGCGATCGCGGTGGGGCTGGCGCTGCCCTTCTATCTGCTCGCGATTCATCAGTCGGACTGGCGATGGCTGGTCGCCTTTCTCTTCGTCGCCACCACCTTACTCTACGCCTTCACCCCCGCCATCATGACCATTACACAATCGCTGGTCGAACCGCGCATGCGGGCATCCGCCGCCGCGCTCCACTCCTTCGGCCAGACCGTGGCCGGGCTGGGATTGGGATCGGTGGTGCTGGGCTATCTCAGCGATCGTTTGGCCGTGTTTCTCTACGAGGGGAATTATGCCGCCGACTGTCTCGCTGCGGGGAGGGGCCCACCGCCGGCGGCCTGTCTCTCGGCTGCGGCAAGCGGTCTGCAACTGAGCATGCAGCTATCCGCATCCGTGCTTTTGATCGCGGTTCTCCACTATCTTCTCGCCGCAAAAAATCTACCGCTGGAGGCAAATGCGTCGTGAAGGACGGGAAAGCTGTCGAGGTTCGGCCAAGCGGCCCTGAACGGGATGACGCGTCGGTCTTGGCTATGCCACCCTCCCGGCCTGTCGATTACAGGACCGCGTACAGGCGGCGGAAAGGATAATGAGGATGGGAAGAGCAGGAGTTATCGGGTTGGGGCAGATCGGCGCGGGCGTCGCCATATGCCTTGCGCGGACAAATCAATTGGCGGCGGTCTATGACATTCGTGCCGATGCTGCCGACACGTTGGAAGGGGTGCCGCCCGTCGTCGCCAGTCCGGCGGAACTGGCCGCGCAGGCCGACGTCGTCATCATCGCCGTCGTCAACGCAAAGCAGACGATTGACGTACTGTCAGGCCCCGACGGCGTTTTGTCGCGCGCGCGGCCGGGCATGGTCGTGGTGTTGGTGGCGACCGTCTCGATCGAGGATCTGAACGCCGTTCGCGCCCTGACCGACGCGGCGGGCGTGGAACTGGTCGATTGCGGCGTGACCGGTGGCCCCAAATCCCGCGAACACGGCCTCGTCTGCCTGGTCGGCGGCACGGATGAGACCATTGCGAATGTGCGCCCGGTGCTGGACGGCTTTGCCAAGCTGGTGGCGCATATGGGCGGCCCCGGCGCGGGCATGGCGGCGAAGATCGCGCGCAACGTCATCGTCTTTGGCTGCCTGCGCGCCGGCTATGAGGCCTCCGTATTGTGTCGCAATGCCGGGGTGGATGTCCGCCAACTTGCGCAAGTGATCGACGCCAGCTCCGACAGCGTGGGCGGACCGTTGATGCTGGCGGTACGTGACGATCCGTCGTCCAGCGAGCAGGAAGCGGCGGTGCGCGAATATACGCGCGGGCTGATGGTCAAGGATCTGGATGCGGCCATCGATCTGGCGCGCAGCTATGGCATCGCGTTGCCCTTGGTCGAACTGACACGCCGGACCGATCAGGCGGTCGTCGGCCTTGAAAATGTAATGGGAGAAAAGGCATGAGCATCGACGAAGCGCAGTGGCAGAAGGGACTTGAAGTGTTCGACAAGGTCTACGGACCGGGATCGTCGGACATGACCCGTCCGTATCGCGACTCTTCCTTCAATCAGGAAATCGTCGGCAACCAGTTCGCCAATCTGTGGGCGAGCGATATCTTCTCGATGCGGGAGAAGCGCCTGCTGGTGCTGGGCGCGACCGCCATGCTGGGACGCGCCGATCTGGTCGAGATCCAGATGAACGGCGCCCTCATCAATAACGAATTCACCGATGAGGAGTTGGACTTCCTGCCGCTCTTCATACTGTTCTATGCCGGGGCGGGCAACACGACCACCGTGTTCCGGGGGATCGAAGCCGCCAAGGCGCGGCGCAAGGAGCGCGACGCCGCATCCAAATGACAGGGCGTGCATGACAAAGGGCGGTCTGGTCGAAGAACCAGGCCGCCCTTTTCTTATGCTTCGCCGCTATTGTGGGCACGGCGGATCGCGCGGGACGCCAGCAGCAGCAATAATCCCCCGGCAAAGGTGAACAGCATGGCGGTGCCGATCCCCCAGGCGACACCCGCCGTCCCCCCGACAAAGTCACTGACGGCGCCGATCAGATAAGTGCCGGCGCCCACGCCGATCAGGTTTGCCCCCAATTGCACCAGAGATACCGCAAGGCCCCGCAGGCGCGGCCCGGCGATGGTCACGATGACGGCGTAGATCGGGCCGTTATAGGAAGCGCTGAGGAAACCGCAGGCCATCAGCAGCGCCAGCATCAGATCAAGGTCCCGGAACAGCACGGTGCCGACGCCGGTCACTGCCGTCAGCAAGGGGATCACCGCGCCAAACAGGGATGTGCGCGCCGGATCGAAGCCGCCACGGCGCCGGTTGATGAGGTCGATTACCCAGCCCGCGAGGAATCCGCCCAGGGAGCCGAGGCCGCCATAGGCAATGGCGATGAGGAAACCCGCCCGCGCAATGGGCATGCCGTGGACCCGGATCAGGAAAGTGGTGAGCCATGTGCTCATGCCGTAAATCCCCGCCGCGATCAGGACGATGGCGAAGATGCAGTAAAGCAGTCCCGGTCGCGCCGCGAGCAGGCGGATACGCTGCACCAGCCTCAGCGTCTCTCCTTGCAGCGGGGCCGGCCCGTCATGCGCGCCGCGCAAAGGTTCCCGGACGGTGAGCAGCAGCAGGGGCGCCAGCACCAGTCCCGGTACGCCGGCGGCCACAAATGCCCAGCGCCATCCGGCGTTCTGCACGATCGCACCGCCCACAATGAAGGCGATGGCAAGGCCGATACCCGAACTCAGATACCAGATGCCGATAGCGGTTGCGCGTCGGTCCTCCCCGAAATAGTCGCTCAGCAATGACATGCCGGTCGGTGAACCGCCCGCTTCGGCCGTCCCTACCGCGGCACGGCCTACAAGCAATGTCCAGAATCCGGTCGCCAGGCTGCACAAAGCGGTCGCGCCGCTCCACAGCGTGAGTGCCGCAGCCATCAGGTTGCGACGGTTCCAGTTGTCGACCGCTACGCCGAAGGGCAGGGCGGCGAGCGCGAAAAATATGCCATAGGCAAAGCCCGCCAATATCCCGAGTTGTCCATCCGACAGGGCAAATTCATGCCCGACCGGCGCCAGCACCAGCCCGATGATGGCACGATCGATGCCATGGCAGGTCTGCGCCAGCGTCAATATGCCCAGCACATACCAGGGATAATGGCTGACGGCGGCGGGTTTTTCCGGCAGCGCTCTCATGGCGCCCGCTGCTGCAAGAGCGGTGCGATGGACATTGAGCGCCTCCTGTTTTTGGATATCAGGCTGAGGTGCGTGAGAAACGCATAGCATATGTTCCCCATGCCGCCCTCGGCCAGATTGTGTCGAGTATGGTTTATGGATGTGCCGCCCTTGGGTGTCTTGACCACCTATCCGAAGATAGAAGTAAAAGTGGGTGCTGCGCCTATCTGATGCACAGAGAGAAGAGAAACAGGCAGAGGTGGCGATGTTTCGTCCGGAGAGCGATTGGACCGGCCAGGACAGGTTCGGGGTCAAGAATTTCTACATCGAAGCGGTGGCGACCGTTCGCGATGCTCGTGTGGATTTGCGTCATTTCGATTGGGTTTTGCCCAGCAGTGGCGTCTTCAGCCCTGAGAAACATTATCTGGATTATTCGCTCGACGGTCAACCGCGACGCAGCATGGTCAGCATGGGCCGACCCGATCGGCGTGTCGCTTCGGGTGACATCCTCTACATGCCGCCGCATCGCCAATATGTCGGCGAACCCGCGCTTCAGGAACGGCATCTGGTGTGTGTCGCGCTGGGGGACGAATTTCTGGAAGAACTGTTCGACGGCGAGCAGCCGCTAAAGCGGGTGGACCCCTGCGCTGATGTCCAGAATGTTTCCATGCGCCGCCTTTTTGCCGGACTGGCGGCGGAATTGCGGGCGCCCGGCTTCGCGAGCCAGACTCTTGTCGAATCGATGCTCATGGGGCTGGCAGTCGAACTCGTCCGGCACATGTGTCCACGGGAATTGGGCAGCACGACATCACGCGGTGCGCGGCAGGTACGCAATATCATCGACTATGTGATGGACAATCTGTCCGGCCCCCTTGGCATCGCGGATATTGCGCGCGACTGCAACATGAGCGTGCGCCATGTCGCCCGCGTGTTCAGGGACGGAACCGGCGTCAGTCTGGGTGAATTTGTCGCGCGCAGCCGCATCGCTTTGGCCAAGGAACTGCTGCGGAACGACGGCGCGCGGATCAAGGAAATCAGCTGGCGCTGCGGCTTTAGCAGCACCTCGGCCTTTTCTGCTGCCTTTCGCGCCGCGACGGGCCAGACGCCTAAGGATTTCCGCTGCCAGCCGCCGCAGGTCCATTGACCCGGCAAACAGGAAACTATCGATCGGCGGCCAAATTCTGTCGCCGCACAGTCAAACAGGAGCCTACCACTATGGAGCGCATTATCTCCAAGCTAGACGCACTCTGCGTTTACAAATCGAAGTCGGATAAAATGATGGGGAGGGAAAAAATGAGCAAGGCCGCTGCTTTAGGTGCGATCGCCACAGGCGCGCTGATTGCCGCAATGGGACAGCCTGCCTATGCGCAGCAGCCGCAATCGGGTGCCAGCGAAGGCATTCAGGATATCGTGGTCACCGCGCGCCGTACCGAGGAAAGTCTTCAGACCACGCCTATCGCTGTCACCGCGCTTACGCCCGAAGCGCTGACGACCGCCAAGGTCGAAAACGTCGTCGATCTTCAGCGCACCGCTCCGGGCCTTGTCATCGGCCGTGGTTCGGCAGGCGGCGACGGTATCGTCTTCGTCGCCATTCGCGGTCAGGGCAATCTCCAGCCGATCCTCGCCAACGATCCTGCCGTCGCCACGTACATTGACGGTATCTACATTCCCCGTCCATCGACGGGCATGACCGACATTCAGGACGTCAAGCGGCTGGAAGTGCTGCGCGGACCGCAGGGTACCTTGTTCGGCCGCAACACGACTGGTGGTGCCATCAACATCGTTACCAACGATCCGAACGACCAGCTCAGCGGTGCATTCAAGGCAGAATTTGGCAATTACAGTACGCTGGGCGCGCAGGCCAATATCAATGTGCCGCTTGCGGAAGGCCTGGCGATTCGTCTGAGCGGGGCGATCAACGACCGGGACGGCTATGGCGACAATCTTCTCACCAAGCGCGACTTTTCCGACAACAACAGCAAGTTCGTTCGCGGCAAGCTCAAATATGAGGGCAATGGCTGGGATCTGACCCTGTCGGGCGACTGGAACCGCCAGTCCAACCATGGTCAGCAGATCGCGCTCTGGGCCTTCAATCCGGCGATCGTTCCTGCGGCCTTCCAGCCGGGGCTCACCGCGGGCCTGCTGACCAAGGAAAACTGGTGGGGCAATACAACGACCGGCACGTCGATCCCGGCCACCATCGGTACGCTGACTCCAGAGGCGCAGGCACTCTATGGCGTGCGGCCATTTAATACGCTCGAAGTATACGGTTTTTCCGGCACCCTGAATGTTGAATTGGGCGGCCTGAACTTCAAGTCCATCACCGGCTATCGCCACTCGATGAACTATGGTCAGAACGACACGGATGGCACTGCTGTCCCGTTGCTGGCGACGTTCGCGGGGTCTGGTTCCTATTATATTTCTCAGGAATTTCAGCTTTCCGGCAATATCACCGACAGCCTGAGCTTCATCACGGGCGCCTATGCGGGCAAGGAGAGCGGCTACGAATTCAGTCGGTCGCAGATTTTCGGCGGACTCATCCGTGATTCGAACGCCGATGTCACCAACAAGACCTTCGGCCTGTTTGCCCAGGCCTATTATGAATTGACGCCGAAGCTGCGCGCGGTGGGCGGTTTCCGCTATACCTGGGACACCCGCGACAGCCTGCTGCATAATGCGCAGATATATGGCCGACCCTATAATGTCGCCGTGGCGGGGACGCCGACCGGCATCAACTGTACGGTGACCCCGACGGAACCGGTTACGGCCACCACCTGTAATCAGGCGCAGAATGCCAAGTTCAATTATCCGGCCTGGAATCTGGGTCTCGACTGGCAGGCCAGCGACAATCTCTTCCTCTATCTCGCGACCCGTGGCGCGGCCAAGGCCGGTGGCTGGAACCTGCGGGCAGGGGGGCTGCCCGCCTTCGCCCCCGAAAAGGTGAAAGACGTCGAAGCCGGCCTCAAGGTCGATCTCTTCGACCGCCGGCTGCGTTTCAACACCGCGGTCTTCCACACGTGGAAGGATGACAATCAGGCGATCGTCAACAGCTTCGTCACCGGCATTGGCGTCACCCAATATATTCAGAATAACGGCAAGGTCCGTATCTGGGGCATGGAAAATGAAATCACGGCTGTGCCGTGGGAAGGCATGACGCTCAGCGTCAACGGTTCGCTGCAAAACGGTAAATATGTGAAGGGTAGCTTCAGCGAAATTCAGGTGGTGGCTGGCAGCGGCTGCACGAACGGCGCTGGGGTCGTCAATGGCTGCGTCGTCGACCTGAGTGGTTTGCCGCTGCTGCAATTGCCCAAGAAGCAGCTCAATATCAGCGCCACGCAGAAAATTCCATTGGGAGCGGGCACGCTTGCTGTCACCGGCGCCTATTCCTATGTCGGCGCTCAGCATTTCGATGCCGTCAGGGCGGCGGATCAGGCGTCGGCTGCGACAAAGGCCGCCTATGACACGGAAAACCGCTTTGGTCGTGTGCCCGGCTATGGCATTTTCAACGGACGTATCGCCTTCCAACTTGAAAATCCCAATGTCGAAATCGCCGTCTATGGTCGCAACATCACGAACAAGAAGTATCTGCTGCGGCGTTTCCCCGATCTCTATCGGACATTGGGCATCACAGCCGCCTATGTTGGTCAGCCAGCCACCTATGGCGTGGAAACGACGTTTAAATTCTGATCGGATAAAGCGGATGGCGGGAGAAGCTATGGCCAGTACGGCTTTTTCCCGCCAGCCCATGACCGGGGAACTTGAAAGATGATGAGGTTGGTAGACAGGGTGGCGATCGTCACCGGCGGCGGCGGTGGTATCGGTGCCGCCGTCGCGCGGCGCCTCGTTGCGGAGGGGGCTCGCGTCGTGATCGCCGATCTGTTCGAGGAGGCGGCCGTCCGTGCGACCGCCCCGTTGGGGGACAAGGCGCTGGCGGTTCAGTTTGATGCCGCCGATCCGCAGTCGGTAAAGGCGATGGTTGATCGCACCGTCGACCATTTCGGGAGGCTCGACATATTACATAATAATGCGGCGATGACCGATCCGGACAAAAGTCCGCAGGACACCACCGCCGTCGACATTCCGATCGGGATCTGGCGCGAGATTCTCGACGTCAATCTCACCGGCTATTTGCTGGGATGCAAATATGCGATCCCGCATATGGTCGCCGGTGGTGGCGGTTCGATCATCAATACTGCGTCCAATTCGGGCACCGCCGGGGATCTTGCGCGCATTGCCTATGGTTCGTCCAAGGCGGCGATCATCGGCCTCACCAAATATGTGGCGACCCAGCATGGGCGGCAGAATATCCGCTGCAACAGCATCGCGCCGGGCGTGGTGCTGACTGAAGCCCTCGAAAAAACCGTGCCGGGCCTGAAGGAGATTATTCAGCGGCATATATTGACGCCCGAATTCGGTACGCCCGATGATATCGCCGCGTTGGTCGCCTTTCTTGCTTCGGACGAGGCGCGCTACATCACGGGTGAGAATATATCCATTTCTGGCGGCGGCCTTGTCCACCAGCCCCATTATGCCGATTTGCTGGCCTTCATGCAGGCGAAGGACTAGCTGTGTCCAACGCCTGCACTTCGGTTCTCAGGGGGTTAATGAGCGGTCCGATGAAAATAGCGGATCGTCAGCCGGCCATCGGCGACCTTGTAGGTTTCGAGGCTCGGCAGCGTCACAATGCCATCCTTGGTTTGCAGGCGATTGGCTACATAGGCCGCGCCCTCCGATCCGTTGACAATCACCTCCAGCGGCTCGGTCGTGCATTTTCCGCCATATTCCGCCCACATCTCCGCCATAGCGGTGCTACCGTCGACGGCAGGCGATCCGACATATTCGATCGTAAAGCCTTGGGGGCCCAGCGCCCGGAAAAGCCGGTCGAGTTCGTCACGCTTTCCCTCGTTCCACAGCCGGTAATTGTCGCGGATCGCCTGTTCCAGATCCGGCACTTCTACCTCGCTCATGCGCATCGCCTCCTGTCATTGCGGATCATCCGCATGGCCGCCAGTCTCGATCGGATGACCAGGACCGCACCTGTCTTTGGCAAGGGTGGAAATTATCTCTTTTTGCTTCGGAGAATATGATGACCAAACCTGCGCAACAGCCCCTTCCGGATCATGTGCCACCCGAACTGGCGATGGCGCTGCCGCTCTTTTCCCGGCAGGTGATCTACGACAATCCGCAGGAGGTGCTGATCCCGGCCATGCATGCGGACCTGCCGCCGGTCACCTATGTCACCAACATCTTTCCCGGTGACCAACCCGGCTGGCTGCTCAAAAATGCCGAGGATGTGCAGGCGATGCTGCGCGACGCTGACAATTTCACCAAGAACGGCATGGGCAAATGGGCGCAGAATATCGGCGAGAACTGGCTGGTCATTCCGACCGAAGCCGACCCGCCCATTCACACCGGTTACCGCAAGGCGCTGAACAGTCATTTCGCGCCGCAGAAGATGTTCGCGATGAAGGAACAGGTGCGCGAGCGTGCGCGGACCTTGATCCATGCCTTCAAGGATCGGGGTCAGTGCGATTTCATCGAGGAATTTTCGGAGAAATTCCCTATCTTCATCGTCCTCGATCTGCTTGGACTGCCGCAGGAAAGAATGGCGCAATTCCTCAAATGGGAAAAGGAAATGCTCCACTCCAATGACTGGGAAGTCCGCGGCAACGCCGTGCGCTGTGTGAAAGACTATCTGCTGGAGGAGATTGAGGCCCGCCGCCAGCAGCCGCGCGATGACTATATCAGCAAGGTCCTGACCTTTGAGGTGGATGACCGCCTGTGGAATGATGACGAGGTGCTGGGGCACTGTTTCAACCTGTATATCGGTGGACTGGACACGGTTACGTCGCTGCTCGGCAATATCTTCAACTATCTGGCGTCTCATCCGGACAAGCAGAACGAACTGCGCGCTGATCCGTCGCTGATCGTCCTCGCGGTCGAAGAATTCCTCCGCGCCTTCGCGCCGGTCACGGCCTTCCGCATCGCGACGAAGGTCATCGAAATTCAGGGGCAGAAGATTATGCCTGGGGATTATGTGGCCTTCAGCTCACCCGTGGTTGGTCGCGATCCGGCCTTCTACGATGATCCTCAGGCCATTCGCTTCGACCGTAAGGCGCCGCATATGTCGCTGGGCAGCGGTATTCACAAATGTCTGGGGATGCATCTCGCGCGGCTGGAACTGCAAATCGCGGTCGAGGAATTCGTCACGACTTTGCCGGAATTTCGGATCAAGGACGGCTTCAAAGTGCCGTATTTCGTGGGCAATATTCTGCATGTGCCGGATCTCCACCTGCAATGGGACTGAATATTCCCATGGCCCGGGACTGTGATCTGTGGGCGCATGAGGTCTGACCGGTCAAATTGGTTCTGGAGCGGTTATCTGATTGCATCGGATAACCGCTCCAGCGTCAGCCGCGCAGCATCTCGTGCCGGAAACCCCGGGGGCTGAGGCCGGTCGCCTTGCGGAAGGCGGCACTGAAGGCCGCGACGCTTTG
The DNA here is from genome assembly GCF_019873065.1 of Sphingobium sp. PNB. NCBI lineage: Bacteria > Pseudomonadati > Pseudomonadota > Alphaproteobacteria > Sphingomonadales > Sphingobiaceae > Sphingobium > Sphingobium sp. PNB. Next base: position 1,273 of record NZ_JAINEZ010000008.1, on the reverse strand, counting down.
GAAACCGCAATTGCCCGCGACGACCTTGATAAGGGCGCCATCCTGAACCAGTTCTCGCTTGGCCTGCGCAATCCGCGCATCGGCAATGTAACTGCCCAGGGTCTTCCCGACCGTGTTCTTGAAGGTCCGCATCAGATGCCGTGAACTGACGCCGCATTCTTCGGCCAGATCGACGATCGACAATGGCCCCGCCAGTCCGGCCTCGATACGCTCCTGAAGGCGGCGCAGGCGCCAGCCCGCCATTCGTGGATCGGCGGTGTCATCGCATTTGTGAGCGATCTGAAGGTGACGAGACAGGTCGATGACCAGCGACAACGCAATGGTTTCGACCATGATGTCGGGCGCGAAACCGGGATTGCGCACTTCCTGGGCGAGGCGGGCGAGGCCCTGACGGACCCACGGCGCCTTGACGTCGAAACAGGGGGGCAATGACGAAGGCATTACCTCATTCTGAAAGAGCTGATCGGCTGTCAGGCTTTCGAAGGTCAAACAGAATATGCGATATTCGCTGGGTTCGCAGCGCGCGTCAAACTGGCTCCCCTTTGGCAGGTAGGAAACCTCGCCAAAGGGTGGCGCATGGCGTTTGCCGTCGGGCAGCAGACGCGCGCCCCGCGCGCGCGGGCCGAGCGAATAGTCGAGATAGTGACTGTTCGGCTCGAACCTGGCGTCACAGCTGCGTTCCCACGCAAAATGCCGGATATCGGCACGAATGCCGTTTGCGATGATGCTGTTCTCGACATGGAAGTAGGATACGGTGAGCGGCTGGCATGGGAGGATGGTGCCCGTTGACTGCATCATAGATCGCCCGCCTGCCATTGCACCTTCCGTCCCTTTTCATTCGCGCCTGTTTGCGCCGCAAAGCAGGATATGACAAAGCCGGCAGGTTCGAACGCGGAGCATGCAAGGGCGACTGCACCAGTAACCGATCCCTGTGTGTCGCGCCTGCGTTCAGAGCTTGCCTTCCATGCTGGTCATTGACCCCGGTCATGAGCGGATATTATGGGGCCTTGTCTGCAGCACGTCGACTCGCAATCATATCGCGCAAACCGGACATCCCATCGCGAAACCGTCATTGCGTTCATGGCCGACTGGTCGGAAAATCTCCAAAGCATCGCGAAGAGGACATTAGGTCGCGTTGACAAAAGGGATTCCCAACTCGGTGAAGTTCTGATTCAAGCTTGGCTTTTCGAAGGGCAGGCATGGATCGCGGCGACCTGAGCGACGCAGAATGGGAATTGATCGGGCCGCTTCTCCCACCCGAGCGGGGCAGGCA